>DATIPS010000050.1 GCA_035471805.1 Acidimicrobiia bacterium
CGGACCATGGCGTCCGCCATCCGACCGGCGCTGCTGTTCACCGCCGCCGCCGGGTTGTTGAGCTCATGGGCCAGGCCGGCCGTCAGCGTTCCCAGTTGGGCCATCCGCTCCGACTGCTGAAGACTGGACTGTGTGTCTCGCCACCGTCCGAGCATCACTTCGAAGAATGCCCGGGAGGCCGAGGGGCTCGACTCGAGCAGCTCGTCGAGTCGGTCCTTGGGGATCGCCATCAACCTGGTGTCGGAGCGCGCCCGCACACTGGCGTTGCGCGGCGCGTCTTCGAGCAGCGCCATCTCTCCGACCACTCCCTCGGACTGGACGGCCAGCAGCACCTCACCGCCGACGGTCGCTTTGACGATCTCGATCTGACCGCCGAGCACCACATAGGCGCGATCGCCCGGGTCGCCCTCAGAGAACAAGAGCTCCCCGGCCGCCAGCGACACCTCCTCGGTGCCAACGCAGAGGCGCTCGAGGTCCTCGACCGGCAACTCGGAGAAGAGCGGAACCTCCCGCAGCTGATCGACAGTGCTCATGCCGTCTCTAGGTACTTGTGGATGAAACTGACTCCGATGGCACCCTGGCCGACCGCGGAGGCGACCCGGCGGATCACGTTGGCCCGCACGTCGCCGGCGGCAAAGATGCCGGGAACGCTCGTCTCGAGCAGAAACGGGTCGCGGTCCAGCGGCCAGGCCGGATGCCGGGCACCGTCGACCATGAGATCGGTTCCGGTGAGGATGAACCCCCGTTTGTCCCGTTCCACGACTCCTTCGACGAAGTCCGAGTGGGGGACGGCGCCGATGAAGATGAACAACCCGGAGGCATCCAGCGTCTGCTCGGTACCGTCCAGGCGGCTGCGCAGCGTGATCGCCTCGAGACGGCCCTCGCCGCTCACGCCGGCTATCTGGGTGTTGAGCAGCACCCGGATGTTCGGCGTACCCGCGATCTGATCGATCAGATACTGAGACATCTGGGCCTCGAGTGAGGCCCCGCGCACGAGGACCGTGACGGTTCCGGCATATTTCGACAGCATCATGGCCGCCTGGCCGGCCGAGTTGGCGCCGCCGACCACGAACACGTCCTCGCCGCGATAGGTGACCGCCTCGGCGACCGCCGCCCCGTACCAGATCCCGGCACCGATGAGGGGCTCGGCACCCGGGACCTCCAGTTTGCGAATGGTCATGCCGGTAGCGATCAGCAGGGCGCGGCAACTGAGTTCGGACCCGTTACTCAGAGTCAGGATCTTCGTTGGATCCTCAACTCGAACGGAGGTGGCCTCCACGGCCGTGAGGATCTCCGCCCCGAGACGCTTGGCCTGCGCCGTCGCCCGCCTGGCCAGATCGGCACCGCTGATGCCCTTCGGGAAGCCCAGGTAGTTCTCGATACGAGAGGAGGTGCCGGCTTGACCGCCCGTTGCGTGCCGTTCGATCAACGCGGTGCGAAGCCCCTCCGAGGCTCCGTAGACCGCTGCGCCGAGACCGGCCGGTCCGGCCCCGACGATGACCAGGTCGTAGTGAGAGGTGGACGCTTCAGTCTGCAGCCCGGCACGGTCGGCCAGGAGACGATGATCGGGGCGCTCCAGTCGCTCACCGTCGGGAAACACCACCAGCGGCAGCTGCGGCGCCGGGTCGCTTGCCGAGACGATCGCCCTGGCATCCGGGTCGATCTCGACATCCAGGAACCGGTAGGGCACCTGGTTGCGGGAAAGGAAGTCCTTGACGTCGTAGCTGTCCGGTGACCAGCGAACGCCGATGACCCGGATTCCGTCGTATGGCGTGGGAGCGTCGGCCTGCCAGTCCTCCAGCAGGTCATCGAGAACCGGATAGAGGTGCTCCTCGGGAGGGTCCCACGGCTTCATCAAATAGTGGTCGAGGCCCACCTCGTTGATGGCAGAAATGGCGGCTTCGGTATCCGCGTAGGCCGTGAGCAGGACCTTCTTGGCGTCCGGGAACAGTTCTATGGCCCGCTTGAGAAATTCGGTGCCGCTCATCTCGGGCATGCGCTGGTCGACCACGAACGAGGCGACCACGTCCCCGCGTCCCTGCAACTCGCTCAGGGTTGCGAGCCCCTCGGCTCCAGATGCTGCGCGCAGAACCCGATAGTGCTCCCCGTACTGCTGCCTCAGATCGCGGGAAACGGCGGCCAGCACCTGCGGATCGTCGTCTACCGCCAGAATCGCCGGTTTGCTCATGATCGAACCGCCTTGCGGAAGCGGCGACCCGTCAGTGGATATCGCTGCATGATTTCCCTCCTCAGACCGCCGGAACCGGCGTAACCCCCAAGATAGTTAGGCCGGGCAGTCTTGGGGTGACAGATCGCCGGCTTTCGGGGCAAATCGGCACTCTTCGTCTCTGTTTGCGGCCCGAACGGTTATCTTGCACGCAACTCGACAGAAAAAGACATGGAAGACCCTTCAGTTCAAATCGCACTGCTCGTGATTGTCGCCGTCGGCGTCACCTGGCTGGCCGGCCGTTTGCATGTGCCTTCGATACTCCTCCTGATTGCCATCGGCTTCGCGGTCGGGCCCGGCTTCAGGCTCATCGACCCGGACGCTCTCTTCGGCGAGGTTCTCACCCCCGCCGTCTCGCTGGCGGTCGGCATCATCCTGTTCGAAGGTGGCTTGAGCCTCCGGATTCGCGAGATCGAGGGCCATCAGCGTGTCATCTGGATGCTCGTGACGGTCGGAGTAGTCGTCACCTGGATGATCGGTGCCGCCGCGGCGGTGATGTTCACCGACCTGGGTCTCGGAGGGTCCTTTCTGCTCGGCTCCATTCTCGTGGTCTCCGGACCCACCGTGGTCGGGCCGATACTGCGCAGCGTCCGGCCCAGCAGGACCGTCTCCTCGATTCTCAAGTGGGAGAGCATCTTCATCGACGGGATCGGAGCCATGGTGGCGGTGCTCACCTTCGACGTGGTTCTCATCGGATTCGCCGGCGAGTCGCCGCTGTCCGTCTTCCTCGAAGTACTGGCCTTCGTCGTGGTCGGAGTAGCGAGCGGGGCGGTGGTGGCAGCATCGGCCGTCGTTCCGCTCAGGAGGCACTGGGTGCCCGAACAGCTTCTCTCGCTGTTCGGACTCGCCGCCGCACTGCTCGCCTTCACCGTGTCGAACATCGTGGTGCACGAGTCGGGCCTGCTGGCCACGACCGTCCTCGGACTGTATCTCGCCAACCACCGCCGCATCAAGACCGAGCAGATCATCCGCTTCTCCGAGGTCGTCCGCGTCCTTCTGATCGGAGTCCTGTTCATCGTCCTCACCGCCCGGCTCACCCGCGAAGACCTCTCGAACATCGGCTTCGGCGTCATCGGACTGGTCTTCGCGCTGGTCTTCATCGCCCGGCCCCTCGCGGTGGCGGTGTCGACCTGGCGGTCGGGACTGCCGAAATCGGCCCGGCGTCTGCTGGCAGGAGTAGCACCACGCGGGATAGTTGCAGCTTCGGTCGCCTCGGTGTTCGCCCTCGAACTCGAAAGCGCCGGATACGAAGGAGCGGAGAGCCTGGTGCCGCTCACCTTCGCCGTGATCCTGGCCACCGTCATCATCTACGGAATCGGCGCAGGGCCACTGGCGAGGAAGCTCGGCCTGGCGGAGAGCAACCAGCAAGGTGTGTTGATCGTCGGAGCCGGTCCGGTCGAGCAAGCCATCGCGAAGGCGCTGCACGAATCGGGCATTGCAGTTGTCGTCGCCACGACCAACCGTTCGGACGAACACCGGGTGCGCATGGACGGATATCGCACCTTCTACGGGAACATCCTCCACGAAGACGTCGATCTCGAACTCGAGCTCACCGGAATAGGCCGGCTGCTGGCGCTGACACCCAACGACGGGGTCAACACGCTCGCCTGTCAGAGGTTCGCGGAACTCTTCGGGGGTTCCGAAACGTACCAGCTTTCGGAGGGGCCTCTGCCTCCCGGGATCGAGTCGAGCAGGCAGGGTGGAAGAACCCTCTTCGCCGACGACCTCGGTTACGAACGCCTCCGCCATGAACTCGAAGCGGGTACGACCATGCGACGCACCCAGCTCTCCGATACCTTCACGATCGAGGATCTGGAGGCCGATGAGCCGGCAGTTCGTCCCGTCTTCGTCGTGCGCAACGGGCGGCTCAGCGTGGTGACGGCCGGAGGAGCACGGAAAACGATCTCGAACCTCGCCAAGGACGACACGCTCGTCTGGATACCGATCGCAGAAGACAAAGCGGACTGAGGTCCCCGGGCCCCGCACGCCTCCCCGGGCCACGAGCGCCGGGGTGGCCGGCAGTTCCGCGGGCCGCCGGATAGTCTCCGGCACATGACAGCTCTAGGCATCGTTCTCATCCTCTACTCGTTGTTCGTCTTCTACGTCACCTTCGCCAAACCGCCGCGGATCTGGAACATGAAGAAGATCCAGGGTTTCGTCGGCGCTCTCACCGAGGTCGGAACCGTCGTCTTCTTCACCGTTTGGGGCGTCGCGGCCCTCGTGATCGGAATAGTGCTGCTGGTCTGAGGACGGCGACCGGGGGCCGGTCGAGGTCGAACCACGCCCGGAGTCGAAGGTGGATAGGCTGAAACCATGCCGAAGCGGCCGGAACTCAAGCCCGAAATCGTCGTGGGTGCCGGCTATCTGGCCGGCGCCATCCCGTTCGCGAACCTGATCGCCCGGGCCACGAAGGGTGTCGACCTCCGCGAGGTGGGAACAGGGACGGTCTCGGGCACCGGCCTGTTCTACGAAACCGGCCTCAAGCCTCTCCTGGCGGCCGGGATCCTCGACGTCGCCAAGGGAACGGTGGGCCCGCTCCTGGCTGGAAAGGACCGTCCGGCGCTGGCCGCGGCCGCCGGGGGGGCTGCCGTGGTCGGCCACAACTGGTCGCTCTTCCTGCGCGGCGCAGGCGGACGGGGAATCTCTCCGGCCATGGGAGCGATGCTGGTCAACGGATGGCAGGGCAGCCTGGTGCTGCTCGCCGGAATCGCCGGGGGCCGGGCCGTTCGACTGACGTCCGTCGGTGCGTTCCTTGCCTATCTCGGTCTGGTACCCGCCCTCAAAGCGACTCGGGGACGGGACGGCGCGATTGCCGCGGCCGCGGTGGTCGCCCCGATGCTGCTGAAGAGGCTGGCCGGCAACCGGCCCCCGCCGGATTCCCGGCGGTCCGAGACCCTCCTGCTGCGGCTCATCTTCGACCAGGACACCTTGCCGTCCATCCACTGGAACCGCCGGCGCCCGGGGAACGACCGATGAGCGTCACCGTCATCACCGACAGCGTCGCAACGCTTCCCCCCTCCCTGGCCGACGAGTTGGGGATCATCGTCGTTCCGGAACGGCTGACGCTGGGTGAGGTGCCGTACGTCGACGGTCAACTGAGCCTCGAAGAAGTCGTCTCACGAATCGGCGAAGGTTTCACCACGTCCGGCCCGTCACCCGGCGACTTCGTGGAGGCCATAGAAGAGCACGGGTCCGACGACGGCACGGTCATCATCACCGTGGCGCGGGAACTCGCCTCCAGCACGTTCGACGCCGCCCGCACCGCGGCCCGGCTGTCCGGACGCGGCGTGCAGGTGCATGACTCGCGTACTGCTGCCGGTGCGCAGGGGCTGGTGGTCCTGGCCGCGGCAAGAGCAGCCCGGGAGGGGGCGACGGTCGACGAAGTGGCCGCCGAGGCAAGTCATGTCGGGGGGAGGGTCCGGCTGGCCGCCCGCCTCGACGATCTGAGCTGGCTGGCCCGCGGAGGGCACGTTCCCTATCTGGCCGCCAGGGCGGGCGACATGGTGGGGGTCAAACCGATCGTCGAGGTCCGTCACGGGAGAGTGCACACGCTCAGACCGGCGCTCAGCCTCGAGGGCGCCAGCGAACGACTCCTGGAGATCTGGCGCAGCTCGAATCCGGGAAAGGCTCGCCTCCACATCGCCGGCCTCCATGCTCTGGGTGAGAACACGGCCGCCCGTCTGCTGGCGACCATCCGATCCGAGGTGACCCCCGCCACCGAGTTCATCGGGCGCTTCGGAACCGTGATGGTCATGCACTCCGGACCGGGCCTGACCGGCCTCGCCTGGTGGTGGGATGAGAGGTAACAGGCACAGCGAGCCTGCGGCCCGTCCCCGCGTCGCTTCTACGCCGGGTTGAGTGCCAGAACCCAATCGATCGATCGCCTGATCGAAGAAATGCCCAGCTTGTCGAAGGCGTGCCCCATGCGGGGGACGAGCTCCAGGCGGGTCGGGCCCGTAGCTGCGGAAGCCAGCCTTCTCGCCTCGCCGGAACTGATGAAAGCATCGGCCTGTCCGTGGACTACTGCGAGCGGCACCTTGATGTTCGAAACCAGGACTTCGGGTGGAGACGGGTTGGTCCACTGCGGGTGGATGTGTACGCGCAGGAACCGGGCGGCCAGGTAGCGGCCGAGCCTCGTACGGGTCATGAGTATCGCCAGGAGTGCAGATGCGCTTCTCGGCACCCGCCAGCGGGCCGGGGCGCTCAGGCTCACCGCGCCCGCCAGTCCGTGGTCGGTGGCGGCATACCGGAGCGCAGCAATGGCCCCCATCGACGCACCGAATACCACCACCCTGCTGGATCGCCTGCGAGCCTCCCGCACGGCTGCCTCAACATCGAACTGCTCGCTGTCGCCGAGGGTGCACAGGCCCTGGGAGTCCCTGTGTCCCCGGGAGTCGTAGGTCAGCACGTCGTGGCCGGCCTCGGCCAATCCGCGCGCGAACTCCTCCACCTCCGGGTTGTCTTTCGATGCGGTGAAGCCGTGGGCAATGACCACGGCCGTTCCGCGGGGATCGGAGGAGGCTTCCCTCCAGTGCCCCTGCAATGAAACGCCGTCCCGGGTGATCAGTCGGACCAGATGCATCAGGAGACGGTGAGCGCGCCGGCGGGCAAGGCCGGCTGTGAGATAGACAACAGGCCGTGCCGCCGCATCGACCGGAAGAACACCACCGTTGAAACCGCAATTGCGGCACCGGTGAGCACGAGACTGCCGGCGGTCTTGGCGGCCAGGAACACCGGGACGGGCTGACTGATGAGCAGCCAGAACGCCAGGGCCGCGTTGGCTAGTTGCACGAGCGCCCACAGCAGCGTGATCCGAAGGAAGTACCGGCGGACGGCCGGGTGTTCCCGGAAGGCGTCGGGCATGGGCAGGAAATCCTCGGCGAGTCTGGCGGCCAGGGGCCGGCCGGCGGGAACCGAGAGCAGAAAAGCGCCGGCCACCACGACGGTGCCGAGTGTCGGCTGCAGGAAGTAGAAGAAGACCGACTGCGTCGACACTGCCAGGACGGTGCGAACGGTCATGCCGAGGGCACCGAGCATGAGTATTCCGGGGACGCGCTGCCTCTTGGCCAGTCGATAGGCGACCGCTCCCCACGACCAGATCAGGGCAACTGTGATCGCCCCCCAGACTCCCGACTGCCACAGAAAGGCGTAGAAGAGGGCCAGCGGGATGATTACGCCCTCGAGCACGGGCCTTACGGCGTGCCGCGCGAGCGTCAGCAGCGGGGGAGGTTGGAAGGAGGTGATGGGCATGGAAGTAAATCGGCGCCGTACCTCGGACCTTGAGCGATCCGGTCGACGCCGGGGCCAGCTTACCGGTCGGTCGGCAAAGCGCAAGAGGTAGTTTGTGGGAATGCTTCGCTTCGCCGCAAGACCAACTCGGATCGAGCACGGTGGGTCCGGAGGAGGCCGTTTGCCGGCGGCCGCCGGATCGATGTGAGAGGCACGTCAACGCACGGTTTCGTGTCGGGCAGTGACGGGCGAGGTTTGCCCCCTCTCCCTTCGAAGACTCAGGGATCTCCCCCGCCGGAGCGGGGGAGAAAACGCGAAAAAGAAGCTTCACCGCAAGACACACCACCTCACGACTCCCCCCACCCCAAAGCCCACCGCCCCCGCCGGAACAGAGGAGATGGGCCCGGTTCAGACCCCGGTTCCGACCCTGGCCGGAACCTCCTGTTTCGGAGCCGTCCGCTCGCGGCGGACCCAGCGGACCAGCTGCCAGGGGCGGAGCAGATACTGGAACGGCACAGTGATGATGTGCACCAGCCTGGTGAACGGGAACACCACCAGGAACAGCCAGAAGAGTGTCACGTGCGTCTGGAGGACCAGCGGGAGGTTGGCAACCAGCTCCGGACGGGGCCGGAGTGTCAACAGCGACCAGATCCACGGGGCGAATACTCCGGTTCCCCAGAAGGATCCCCACCGGTAGCCGGCCGCGATCCACAGTCCTGTGACGATCTGGGCGAAGATAAGCGTCAGGACGACGAAATCCATCCGGGTGGTCACCACGCGGACACGGCGCGAGGTCAAGCGGCGGTGAGCGAGCACCACCAGTCCGCCGAGAGCCCAGATCCCGAGAGCGAACCCGGTGATCTCGAGCAGATACAGCCTGACCGGCGAACCGTTCCAGGCCTGGAACCCGACCGGCACGAGCAGCACCAGCAGATGCCCGGTGAGGATCGCCACGATCCCCCAGTGGAACGACACCGAACCCCAGAAGAGCTGACGATTCTCCAGCAACTGGGTCGACAGCGAGGACACGGAGAACTTCCGGTACCGCAGCCGGTAGACCGAGCCGACTATTGCCAGCGTCAGCGCGACGTACGGAAGAGCTACGAAGAGAAGGACGCCGTCAGTCATTGCACACCTCCGATAGGCGCCGGAACGTCGATTTCGGCGATGGCCGCCAGGAGATGGCGGTAGGGGTTGTCCCGCTCCGCCTCCCTGAGCTCCGAACGCATCTTGTCCAATGCCCCGGGGAGCACTTCGAGCAGCTTGTCCGGCAGGGGGTTCGCCGCCGCCAGCAGTCTCAGCACCGGCTCCAGGTGGTCGGGCAGTTCGCCCGACGGGTCGACGCCGAACGTCTCCTGGGCCACCTTCAGTTCTGCCATGAACTCACCGCGGTGGTAGTTCTCACCCCAGACCACGTAGCCGACATAGGGAACGAACAGCGGGCCCAGATCGAGCGTGCGGGTATGGAGTTCCTCCCATTCCGCCAGGGTCAGCTCGCTCATCGCCTCGACGAACCTGCCGAAGCGCCTGCGCGCCCCTCCAGACTCCAGTTGATCGAGGGCCGACCGGAGTTCCTCGACACGGCCGGGGTGCGGATATCCGAAACCCGCGGCGAGAAGCTCGAAGTCTCTCATCACGCACCTCGCTTCGGTGCGTCGGTGTACCCGAACCCGGTCTCTCCCTTGCGGGCGAGAGGATCGCCGTACACCGTCTGCGCGGACATCTCCCTGTGATAGGGCGGGAACACGAACCTCTCCTCCATCGTCGGGAGGGTGGTCATCCGGTAGATGGCTTCGATCTCCTCCGGGGTGGTACCGGCCGACTCGATCAGCGCCTCGGTCGCCTCGTCGATGAAGCCTTCCACGCTCTGCCGGCGTTTGTATATGCGGACCGCCAGCATCTTGCGGAGGATCCCCTCGATGACCTCCTCGTTGCCGGCCGAGAAGAGGTTCGCCAGGTACTTGATCGGCAGCCGGGCCTTCTCGAGACCCCGGAACAGCTCGAAGTCGATCTGGTCCGGAGATATGTCCAGCCGCACCAGGCCCTGCTCGATGGTCGACACCACCGGCGAGAGCGGCGGAATGTAGAACATCATGGCAATGGTCCGGTATTCGGCGTGCAGCGGCAACGCCAGTTTCCATTCCTTCACGAACTTGTAGGCAGGCGAGTTCTGCGCCGCCGCGATCGTTCCGTCGTCGAGTCCGTTCTGCCTGGCTGCCGCGACCACGGCCGGATCGAACGGGTCGAGGATCACCTCGTTCTGTCTATCGAATAGCTCTTCCTCCGGACCCTCCGCCGCCCACTGGATCAGGTCGGCGTCGTAGAGCAGGACCCCCATATAGCGGATTCGACCGACGCACGAATGTGCGCAGGCAGGGGCCTGGCCGGTTTCCATCCGCGGGAAGCACAGGATGCACTTCTCAGACTTGCCGGTCGACCAGTTGTAGTAGACCTTCTTGTAGGGGCATGCGGAGACGCACATTCTCCAGGCCCGGCACTTGTCCTCGTCGACCAGGACAACCCCGTCCTCGCCGCGTTTGTAGATTGCCCCGCTGGGGCAGGCAGCCACACACGCCGGGTTGAGGCAGTGGTTGCAGATCCGGGGAAGGTAGTTGAACACCACCCTCTCTATCTCGGACATCTGCTCCCGCACCTCGGTGGCAATCCCGGCCATGTTCGGGTCGTTCGCCGCGTAGATATTGGATCCCGACAGGTCGTCGTCCCAGTTCGGGCCGGCCTCGATATCGATGGGATCGCCGGTTATCGCCGAGATCGGAACAGCGGTCGGCTGATGGTCCCCTTCGGGTGCGCTGAAGAGGTCCTCGTATCGGAAGGTGAAAGGCTCGTAATAGTCGTCCAGTTCCGGCAAGGCAGGGTTGTAGAACAGGTTGGCGAGGCCCTGCGGCCGGTTGTGCAACTTCAGTTCGACCCCGACCCAGCTCTTCTCCCAGCCTCCCCGGTAGTGCTCCTGGTCTTCCCATCCGGTCGGGTAGCCGGTCCCCGGACGGGTCTCCACGTTGTTCCACCACATGTACTCGGCGCCCTTGCGGTCGGTCCACAAGTTCTTGCAGGCGACACTGCACGTGTGACATCCGATGCACTTGTCGAGGTGGAACAACATGCTCATGTGGGCTCTGACGTCCATGGCTCCTCCTCTCAGTAGGTCGGCTTGTCGATCCGGCGGACGTACACGAACGTATCCCTGTTCACGCCGGTCGGACCCCAGTAGTTGAATGCGTAGGTGAACTGGGCGTAGCCGCCGCTCATCAGCACCGGTTTGAGCCGGGTCCTCGTCAGCGAGTTGTTCATACCGGCTCGCTTCTTGCGGAGCGGCGAGATCGGGATGCCGACGGTTCGCTCGGTGGCGTGATACACGAAGACGGTTCCCTTCGGAATGCGGGCCGAAGTGATGCACCTCTGCACGAACACGCCGTTGTCGTTGAACAGTTCAACCCAGTCGTTGTCCGAGATCCCCATCTCGGCGGCCTCCTTGTCGTTCAGCCAGACCGGATAGCCACCGCGGGACAGCGTCTTCATACGGATGTTCTCCGAATACGTCGAGTGGATGCTCCACTTGCCGTGCGGGGTGATGTAGTTGAGCATCCGGCCCTGCGCCTCGTTGGCACTGAACTCGGTCTCCGAGAGCATCGTGTGATCGGGACGCGGCTTGTACGTGGGCAGATGCTCCCCCCAGTCCAGGTAGTTCGCGTGGTCCAGATAGAAGTGCTGACGTCCGGTCATAGTCCGCCACGGGATGAGTTCCTCGACGTTCAGGGTGAACGGGCTGTAGGCCCGACCGTGGTTGATCTTGCCGCTCCAGGTTGGAGTCGTCAGCACCCGCCGCGGCTGGGAGACCAGATCCGAGAACCGGATGCGCGTGCTGCGCTGGCCGTCGGACAGGTGCGTGAGCGACAGCCCGGTCTTCTCCTCCTCGGCCTCGAAGGCACGATGGGCCAGTTCCCCGTTGCTGGCCGGGTCGAGGTGCAGGATGGCTTCGCAGACCTCCCGATCCTGTTCGAGCGATGGATAGGGCCGGCCGTTGAGGGCTGCCACATGGATATCACGCGGCTGGCGCTCGGTGAGTTCCTGGTAGGCATCGGCGACCGGGATGGTCAGGCCGTGGGCATTGACGCCGTTCTTCTCCACACCCCGCCCCAGCGACACCATCTTCTCGTACAGGTTCTTGTAGTCGCGCTCGACGACCCGGAACTTGGGCATCGTCTTGCCCGGAATGGCTTCGACCTCACCCTTGAACCAGTCCAACGGCTCCGGCTGAGCGAGCTCGTCCGGCGTGTCGTGTTGCAGAGGGAGCATCACGACGTCCTTGACCGGCTCCGGGAAGTGGGCGGCCGACAGCTCGGCGACCTTGGCGGCCACCGACCTGAAGATCAGCCAGTCCGACTTGGACTCCCAGGAGGGCGGAACCGCCGCCTGCATCGGGTTGATGTAGGAGTGCATATCGGTCGAGTTGAGGTCGTCCTTCTCGTACCAGGTGGCGGCCGGCAGCACTATGTCCGAGTAGAGAGCGCTGGTGTCCATCCGGAAGTTGAGGTCGACCACGAGGTCGAACTTGCCGATGGGGGCATCCGCCCGGAAATTGATCTCTGAGACGGTCTCACCGGCCAGTTCCCCGGCGACCGCCGTCGAGTGCGTGCCCAGATAGTGGCGCATGAAGTACTCGTGGCCCTTGGCACTGGTTCCGATGGCGTTGCCCCGCCAGATGAACCAGGTTCTCGGCCAGTTCTCGGGAGCATCCGGGTCGTCGATGGCGAACTCGACCGCCCGGCTCTTCAATCCTTCCACCACGTAGGAGATGATCTCCTCGTCGGTCGTCGCTCCGCTCGCCTGAGCTTCCTTGACGAGTTCCAGCGAGTTCTGCTTGAACTGCGGGTAGAACGGCAGCCAGCCCCGATGGACCGCACGGACCTGGTGATCGATCGTGTGATCGTCGGTGGTGGCGTTCTCGGGGAGGGTGTCGTAGTCCGAGTAGCCGCGCTCGTAGCGCCACTGGTCGCTGTGGACGTAGTGGAACGAAGGCGTGTTCTGATGGCGGGGAGCCACTCCCCAGTCGCCACCGAAGGCGATCGCGCCCCAGGAGGCTTGGTTGACCAGCTTTTCCTGTCCGACGTAGTGGCCGAGGCCTCCACCGTTGACACCGACGCAACCGGTCAGCATCAGGGCAACGATGCCTGATCGATAGAGCAGATTGTTGTGGTACCAGTGATTGGCCCCGGCGCCGATGATGATCATGTTCTTGCCGTTGGTCTTCTCGGCGTTGTCCACCCAGTCGCGGGCGAAACGAATGACGGTGTCCCGGTGGATGCCGGTGAACTGCTCTTGCCAGGCAGGTGTGTAGAGACCTTCCGGATCGTTGAAGTCGGCCGCATAGTCGCCGTCGAGACCGCGGTCGACGCCGAACTGGGCGACCATCAGATCGAAGACCGTTGTCACCGCCACCCGGCCCCGGTCCGTCTCCACGTACCGGATCGGGACGCCCCGCCGGACGGTGCCGCCGCCCGCGAAGTTGTCGAACTCGATCTCGACCGTGCCGTCGTTCGACTCCAGGAAGCTCAACTCCGGATCGAGTGCTTCGCCGTTGAGTCCGTCGACCGGGCTGAGGTTCCATTTGCCCTTGTCCTCTTTGGCCCACCGGTAGCCGATGGTGCCCTGCGGCATGCGCGGGCGCCCGGAGATCCGATCCCACCAGAGAAGCTTCCAGTCGGAGTTCTCGGAACCGCGGTACTCGCCCACCCGGCCCGCTCGCAGGCAGCTCCCGGGTCGGGAACCATCTAGCTCCACCAGGAAAGGCATGTCCGTGTACTGCTTGACGTAGTCCCGGAAGTACGGGACCTCACGGTCCACGTAGCTCTCCTTCAGGATCACGTGGTTGACCGCCATCCAGAATGCGGTGTCCTGTCCGGGGTTCGAAGGGATCCACCAGTCCGCATACTTGGCGACCTGGCTGAAGTCCGGGCTGAACACAGTGAGCTTCGCCCCGGCGTGACGCACTTCCGAGATGAAGTGGCAGTCGGGGGTTCTCGTCATGTTGAGGTTCGCTCCCATGACCGCAACGAAGCGGGAGTTGTACCAGTCGGCCGACTCGTGCACATCGGTCTGTTCACCCCAGATCTCCGGTGAGGCAGGGGGAAGGTCGCAGTACCAGTCGTAGAAGCTCATCACGACGCCGCCGAGGAGGCTCAGAAACCGGCTCCCGGCTGCGTAACTGATCTGAGACATGGCCGGGATCGGCGAGAAGCCGATAACGCGGTCGGGTCCGTGTTCCTTGGTCGTGTGCACCACGGAGGCAGAGGCGATCTCCAGCGCTTCGTCCCAGGACATGCGGCGGAAGCCGCCCTTGCCCCGCGCCGTCTGAATGCGCTTGCGTTTCTCGGGATCGTCCATGATCGACGCCCAGGCGTCGACCGGGTCCCCGTGGACCGCCTTGGCTTGCCGGTAGAGGTCGATCAGCGCCCCGCGGCCGTAGGGGTACTTGACCCGGATCGGGCTGTAGAGATACCAGGAGAAGCTGATCCCGCGTTGACACCCGCGCGGCTCGTAGGGGGGCAGACCGTCTTCGAGTTGCGGGTAGTCGGTGGCCTGGAGCTCCCAGGTGACGATCCCGTCCTTGACGAACACTTCCCAGCTGCACGACCCGGTGCAGTTCACGCCGTGGGTTGTGCGCACCCGCTTGTCGTGCTGGAACCGGTTGCGATAGAACTCCTCCCACTTCCGCTCGGCCGGAGCCTCTTTGTCTCTTATCCATTCGGTCGTCATCGTTGGCTCCTCAACTGCCGTGCGAACCCCATGCGCCGACTCCGCGGCGCAAGCAACATCAAGGCGAACAGCGCCACCGCGCCGGCCGCACCGCCCAGAAGGAGGACGTCTGGTCCTCCGGACGGCTGCACATTCGATATGGAGGCGAAGTAGGCGGCCAGGTCGGCCCTCTCCTGATCGGTGATCGGGTTGTCGGCGAAGAGAGGCTGCATGGTCGCCGAAGGGGGGCTGACCAGAGCGGCCGCCACCGCTTCCTCGCCGCCGTAGCGGTTGGCAATGTCTGTGAGGTCCGGGCCCCAGGCGGGTCCGTTCAGAGCCTGGAAGCCGGCTGCGGTGTGGCACGAAGCACAAGCCGGAGCCCCGTTCTCCAACCGGTCGCTTCCCGTGAACAGGTCCTTCCCTCTGGCAGCGTCACCGGGTTCGAGTCCCCCCGTCTCGGCAGGAATGAACACGCCCGCCTGGATGTAGGCGACGAGCGCATCCATCTCCGCGGCGGTGAGGTCCGGAAACGACGGCATCTCGCCGTCATAGGAGACACCCAGAACATCCATCGGACCCGACTTGCCTTCGGAGATGACGGATGTGAGATAGGCGGTGTCCTGCACCCTGTCGTTGCCGGCCAGCGGCGGGAATGAGCCGCTCACGCCCAATCCGGTTCCCTGGTGACAAGCCGAGCAACTGGCGAGGAAGACCTCCCGGCCATCGACCTCCTCCTGAGCTCCGACCGCGGGCCCGAGCAGCAGCAGGGCTGCGGTGCCTCCGACGATCAGGGCCAGGCTCAGTGACCGTTTCATGCCCTTCCTTTCCTTCTTCGATCTCTCGAGTGTCCTCATCTCCCCGGTGCCTTCTGATGTGCGATTGAATCTGGCTTGCTATCCGTCCCTCTTGCCGGGCTTCCGGGGCAGACGGGTTGTTGGAATCCTGTGAGGTGGCGTGTCCTCGGGGAGTTGGTGAGTTCCGGCAGCCAGGTCTCCGTCGATCCCGACCAGATCCGCCAAAGACGTTGTCGAGAGCTGCTCGGCCATGGCGTTCTGGGCGCGCGCCCAGGGAATATGCACCGGGCAGGAGGTCTCCCACGAGCAGGGCCCTCCCCGCAGTACACACACATCGAGCGCGATCGGGCCTTCGGCGGCTTCCACGATCTCGAGAAGCGAGATCTCATCGGACGGACGGGCCAGCACGTACCCGCCGCTGGGGCCGGCGACGGCCGCCAGCAGGCCGTGCTGAACCAGATTGGCGAGGATCTGAGTGAGATAACGGTTCGGAATCCCCATCTCCGAGGCTATCTCCCGGGCTTTGCGACGATCGCCGCGGCCGCGGGCTATGTCGATCAAGGCCCGCACCGAGTAGTCGCCTTTTCTTCCGAGAGACGCCTGCATATGTCGATCCTAACACTTAACGTTTAGCAATGCACTTGACGTTGAGAAGATTTTCCGCTACAAACACGTCGCGGGCGTTCATCGAGGACGCGGCTTGGTGCCCGATCTGACACCAACGACCCGGGAGTCGGGGTACGCCGGTTGGACAACAGCTCGGTTCAAAGGAGAGGAACATGAGTCAGGACGATCGGTCGCCGTCCACGGGCGAGACGCCGCCGAAGCTGCTCGACTTCAGCCAGGAACGAATCCGGACGCTCCACTACACGTGGATCGCTTTCTTCATGACGTTCTATGTGTGGTTCAACATGGCGCCGATGGCCACCACGATGCTGGACTCGGTCGGTTGGCTCACGGACGAGCACGTGAAGGTGCTGCTGATCGCCAACGTCGCACTGACGATTCCCGCCCGCATCGTGGTCGGGGCCCTGATCGACCGCTTCGGGGCGCGTGTCGTCTTCTCGGGCCTGATGATCGTGATGGCGCTGCCCGCCCTGGCTTTCGTCCTCGCCGACTCCTTCCTGCAGATGCTGATCGCCCGCCTCGTGCTCAGTTCGGTCGGTGCCGGATTCGTCATCGGGATCAAGATGGTCGCCCAGTGGTTTCCCCCGAAATACATCGGCAGAGCCGAAGGGTTCTACGCCGGCTGGGGGAACTTCGGATCGGCTTTCGCCGCCATGACGCTCCCCTGGTTCGCGATCACGGTCATGGACGGCTGGTTCGGACTCGGCGACAACGCCTGGCGGTGGGCGCTCGGAGCCAACGGCTTCGTCATGGGCGCCTACGGAGTGCTGTATTACTTCCTCGTCCGGGACGTACCGGCCGGCGAGCAACTCCACAAAGCCAAGAAGACGGAACCGATGATGGTTACGTCGTACCGTGACCTGGTCCAGTATCTCGCCTGGTCGTTCCCGCTCGTAGGTGCTCTCGGGGTTCTCGCCTGGCGAATCAGCAACGTCGAGATCGACGGCGAGGCGGTCATCTCCGACGGAGCGCTGCTCGTCATCTACGGCATACTCCTGGCGGTCTATGCGGGTCACGTCTTCAAAACCCTGCAGATCAACCTGCCGTACCTGCGTGCGGGCGTTCCCGACGGGGACAGGTACCACTGGGGCAGCGTGGCGGCCCTCAACAGCACCTATTTCGCCAACTTCGGTGCGGAACTGGCCGTCGTGTCGATGCTGCCGAAGTTCTTCGAGAACACCTTCGTTCCCCTCAAGGACAGCGGCGGAAGCCCTCTGGTCACCGCCACCGTCGCCGGGGTGGTGGCGGCATCGTTCGCGTTCGTGAATCTGGGAGCCCGGCCGCTGGGCGGATACCTGTCCGACAAAATGGCCAACCGCAAACGAACCATGCTGATCTATATGGTCGGCATCGCAGTTGGATTCCTGCTGATGGCCTTCATCGGCAGATGGGACGGCGGGGTCGACGCCGACGGGCTCAAGACGGTCGTTCCGATGTTCGGAGGGCTCTGGTGGCTCGTCGTGGCGGTGGCCATCACGATCTTCGCCTCCGTGTTCGTGCAGGGAGCGGAAGGCGCCACGTTCGCCATCATCCCGATGATCAACAAGCGGATGACGGGACAGATAGCAGGAATGGCGGGCGCCTACGGCAACGTCGGGGCCGTCATCTACCTGGTGCTGTTCTCGCTGGTCGACTCGAAGACCTTCTTCTTCGTCCTGGCATCCGGCGCGGCGCTCAGCTTCATCGTGACGCTGTTCATGCTCGAGGAACCCGAGGATTCGTTCGTAGAGGAGTTCGTCCACGACGCGGAAGGTCGCCTCGAGGCATAGTCGAAGTACCAGTAGCAGGCCGGCATCGCGGGCGTGCCCGCGGGAAGAGGAATTGAGAATGGCTGACATCTACGAGTGGGACGTCGAAGACGAGGCATTCTGGGAGAGCACCGGGAAGAAGGTCGCCAAGCGGAACCTCTGGATATCGATTCCGAGCCTGCTGTGTGGCTTTGCCGTCTGGCTCTACTGGAGCGTGATCACAGTCCAGATGCTCAATCTGGGGTTCCCGTTCACAAACGCCGAGCTGTTCACCTTGTCGGCCATCGCCGGCCTGACGGGAGCCAGTCTTCGCATCCCGAGCAGTTTCTTCATCCGGCTGGCCGGTGGGAGAAACACCATCTTCTTCACAACTGCCCTGCTGATGATTCCGGCGGCCGGCACCGGGTTCGCCCTCCTGTCTCAGGACACTCCGCTCTGGGTCTTTCAGTTGCTGGCCGGCTTGTCCGGTCTGGGCGGCGGGAACTTCGCCTCGTCGATGTCGAACATCAGCTTCTTCTACCCCAAGCGCATGCAGGGCCTGTCGCTCGGGTTGAACGCCGGTCTGGGAAACGCGGGCGTCACGACTATGCAGGTACTGATCCCGTTGATGATGACCTTCGGCTTCTTCGGCGGGGGCTCGATGATCCTCGAGACGACATCCGGAACCCTCATCGGCAAGATCGCCGAAGGGACCGAGACCTGGATTCACAACGCCGGGTTCGTGTGGCTCGTGTTCCTGATCCCGCTCGCCTTCCTCGGCTGGTTCAAGATGGACAACATCCGCGCCGAGCACGTGTCTCCGAACATCGGGTCGGCTCTGAGTTCGTTCGTCAAGATCACCGGCATGCTGGGCCTTGCTTTCATACCGGCTGCGATAGGTCTCTTCTTCATACTGCCGAGCCCGACGGGACTGGGATGGACCTGGGCCAAGTACCCGATCATCGGACTCGTGATCTGGGGAACGGTTCTGCTCCTCAAGCAACTGCGCGGCGAGATCAAACCGAACCTCGAACGCCAGTTCAAGATCTTCGGGAACAAACACACCTGGATCATGAGCGTCATCTACACGATGACGTTCGGGAGTTTCATCGGCTACTCGGCCGGATTCGCCCTGGCCATCAAGGTCATCTTCGGGTTCCAGCACATAATGGTGGACGGGGTCATGACCCACGATCTCGTCAATCCCAACGGCCCGTCGGCGTTGACGTTCGCCTGGATGGGCCCGTTCATCGGGGCATTCATCCGCCCTGTCGGCGGATGGATCGCAGACAAGCTGGGCGGGGCGCGGGTGACGCAATGGGTGTCGGTGACGATGATCGCCAGTGCCCTCGGCGTCGCCTACTTCATGAAGCAGGCCTACCAGTCCGCAACTCCTGAGGACTTCTTCCTACCCTTCTTCTTGCTGTTCCTGGTCCTGTTCGCGGCGACCGGCGTCGGCAACGGATCCACTTTCCGCACCATCGCCATGGTCTTCGACCAGGAGCAGGCGGGACCGGTGCTCGGGTGGACCTCCGCGGTGGCCGCATACGGTGCGTTCGTCGTGCCCCAGGAGTTCGGCGAGCAGATCACCAAGACCACCCCCGAGATCGCCCTCTACGCATTTGCCGTCTTCTACGCCATCTGCCTGTTCCTGAACTGGTGGTACTACCTGGGCCCGAAGGCGGAGTTCCAGAACCCGTAGGGCGCCGGCTCGACGACTCTCCATCTCCGCCGGCGGTTCCCTCCTGCGTGAGACGGACGCCGGAGCCGAAATGTCTGGCACAATGCGGCGTCCATGACCGACCGCGACCGCTCCGACCTCAACCGAAGAGCCCTCCGGCTCGAGTACGCGACGATCGGGTGGAACCTCGGAGAGGCGGTGCTGACCATCGGGCTGGGAATCGCGGCCGGGTCCCTGGCCCTGATCGGATTCGGATCCGACTCGATCATCGAGGTGTTCGCATCCGCCGTCGTCGTCTGGCATTTGATACCGGGCCACGATTTCGACCATCCGGAGCGGACTGCCCTCGCCCTCCGGCTGGTGTCGGTGGCGTTCGCCCTGCTCGCCCTGGTTCTCGTCTCGCTCAGTATCCGGGACCTGGTCGGCGGACGCCGTCCGGAGGAGTCCCCGTGGGGAATCGCCTATCTGGCCGTCACTGCGGTGGTCATGTTCACCCTCGCCGGATTCAAGAAGCGCCTGGCCGACAGGCTCGAGTCGGCTCCGCTGCGCTCGGAGGCGTCGATGACGTTCCTCGACGGGATACTGTCCGCAGGCACCATGCTCGGGCTGACGCTGAACGCCCTGCTGGACTGGTGGTGGGCGGACCCGGCAGCCGCCTTGCTGGTCGGCCTGGCGGCCGCCAGCGAGGCCAGGGAGAACTGGGCAGAAGCCGCCGAACTCGCCGAGATGGGAACCGGAGGCTTCGAGTCTCCCTAAGCTCATCCGGACCAGCTACGAGAGGAGCCGCGCCGATGTCCGAGGAGATCGAAGTAGGACCCGCGGCCGAGCTGCCACCAGGTACGGTCGTCGGGGCCGGCCACTATGCGGTCGGCAACGCCGGCGAGGTCTTCGCCGTCTCGCGCAGGTGCCGCCACCTGTACGCCGACCTCGCCGGCGGCACCGTGGACGAGGAGGGGTGTCTCGTTTGCCCCTGGCACGGCGCCAAGTACAACACCAAGACGGGGCGCATGGTGCGCGGGCCCCAGGGGATCTTCGCCAGGATTCCGGGTCTCGGAACGGCATTCAAAGCCCTGACGCTGGTCATGCCGCTGCGGCGGGGCAAGGTGGTCGAGCGCGACGGAGTCCTGTTCGTCGAATGACCTCCGGGGCGCTCAGAGGTCGAGGCCGAATGCCGCGACCGGGGTGGTGACGGTCATTTGCGGAGGACCGTCGGCCAGCGGTCCGAACGCCGACATGGCCGCTCGCATCGCCTCACCCCGACCGTGGTTCCGCATCGATTCCTCGTCTGCCATCAGGGCGAAGAACCAGAAGGTGTTGCCTTCGCCGCGGTGGTACGAGTAGATCTCGACCCCTGTTTCGCCGCGCGCAGCCTCGACCATGGCGGTGAGAACCTTCTCCATCTCTCCGGCCTTGCCGTCCCGGCACGTAATCGTGCCGATTACCGATACCTTGCTCATGGTCGTCTCCTCCGCAACCGGGATCGCTTCAAACTAGCCATCCTGGGCCGGTGCATCCCACCGAGCCCGGCAGGCCGAGCCGCCTCCCGTTGCTCGCGACGAACTCAAGATTCACCGCAGCCGGCTTCGAGGGAGAACCGTTCGCACTCCTCGAGCGTCAACCCCCGGCTCAGCCGATCGATTGCACTGTGGAACAGCTCATCTTCGGGAACGATCAGCATCCGGGCAGATCCATCGGCTCCGGGCACGACGAGCCGGGTGCCGTCGGCATTGAAGGAGATCGTTCCCGGTGAGGTCACCCCCGGGAGGCTCAGCAGTTCTGCACCGTCCGGGGTCCAGAGCCTGACCGAGTTGTCGAGGCTCGACGAAGCGAGCAGAGTGCCGTCCGGACTGAACTCGACGTCGAGCACTCCCCCCGTGTGACCGGTGAGGATCCGGATCTCGGTGAGCAGAACGTCTGCGTCTCTGTCGACCTGATAGAGGACGATCGTCCCGTCGGCTCCGGCTACCGCGAGCAACGCGCCGTCCGGACTGAATGCGTGGTCGAGCGCGGCCCCCTGGTTGTTGTCGAGGGTGAAGCGAGGCGCCATAGTGCCGGCTTCGAAAACGCTCACACCCTCGCCGATTGCATAGATGAGGTCCTCTGCCGGACCGAAGCCGACCGAGAAGACCCCTCGCCCGCTGAGGTCGATGGTGGCTGAAGCGGTTCCGGCTGCCACATCCCAGATCCGCACCGTACTGTCGAGGCTGCCGGTCAGCAGGACGTCACCCGCCGCGCTGAAGTCGACACCCCACACGCCGTCGCCGTGATCGGTCAGCACATGCAGCAACCGGCCGGTCCGAACCTCCCAGATCCGGGCCGTCGTGTCCTCGGCGGCAGTGGCCAGCAGCGCACCGTCGCCACTGAAGGCCGCCCCGAAGATCCGTCCCGTGTGGCCTTCCAGCCGATGCAACAAGCGGGCGTCGGCCGTTCCCCACAGAATCCCGGACCCGTCCTCGGCACCGGTGAAGAGAACGCTGCCGTCTTCGCTGAGCCGGGCCACCGTCATTGAAGCACCGTCATCGGCAAAGACGGCGTCCTCGCGGCTTCCGCGGCCGGACACCTCCCACACCCTGGACGTCTTGTCGCCGGAAGCGGTCGCCAGTCGTCTCCCGTCGGGACTCAGCCGCGCTGCCCCGATCCCGGCGCGGTGGCCGTAGAGAGTCAGCTCGAGCTCTCCTGTTGCGGCATTCCAGATTCGCGCCGTTCCGTCCTCGGCCGCCGTGACCAGCCTCCGGCCGTCTCGACTGATGTCGACACCACACACCGGGCCGGAGTGGCCCTGGATCGCCCTCATCTGCTCGCCCGTCACTGCATCCCACAGAACGGCAAGGCCGTCCTGTCCGCCGGTCATGAGCAGGGTCCCGTCCCGATCGAGAGCGACTGCGCAAACGCCGGCACCGTGGCCGGAAAGGCGCAGCAACTCGGTTCCGTCGACGGCGACGACGGCGGCGCCGCTCATATCGAGGGCGACGGCCAGCCTTCCGTCGGGAGCCATCGCCGCATCGGTGACGATGTCGTCGAACGAGTACGTCGCCAGAGGCTCGCCCCCGGCGGCAGACCAGAGACGAACGGTGCCGTCTACCGAGGTAGTCAGCACCTGCGAACCGTCGGGACTGAAGCTCGCGCTGGTCAACCAGCCGCGGTGACCGGCCAGGGTCTGCAACTCGCGGCCGCTCGTCGCGTCCCAGAGACGAGCCGTCCGGTCCATCGAAGCCGACACGATCAGGCCTCCGGTCGGGTCGTAGGCGGCGTCGGTGGTCCGGCCGGTATGCCCTTCCAGCGTGATGAGTTCCTCTCCGGTGGCCGCATCCCAAACCGTCAACGTTCCTCGCGCCGGCCCGCCACCCATAACCGTGCCGGGATCGGCGGTCACGAGGCGAGTTCCGTCCGGACTGAGAGCTCCCGCCCCGCCGGGCACCGCCACCAGGACCCGGTCGGCGAGGAGGGCCCGGTGCAGCGCCTCGACCGTTTCCCGCAGCACCGGTTCGCCGGCCGCCTCCACCGTGCGCGCCGCTTCCAGTGCGAGGAGAACCGACAACTCGGGATCGGCCTCCAGGTTCCCGACCGCCTCGGCAGTGAGTGCCCTGGCGGTCGAGACGGCGAGGTTTCGCTCCGCCTGCCGGGTCTGGCTCCTCGCCACCACCGTCAGGGCGCCGGCGATCAACGTGGAGACTGCCAGGACGCCGACCAGGATCCGGAGCCGGCGAGCGGAGCGACGCTCGAGCACCAGTTCCCGCTGCCGGCGCTCCTGCTCGACCGCTTCGAGGGTCGCCCTGCGAGCCAGGCTGGCGTCGAGATAGGACCGTTCGCCGGCAGTGAGCGCAACGTCGGCGGCACCGGACCACATCTCATACTGGGCGAGACGGCTGCCGGACAGAAGGTAGCCGTCGTCGTTCCCGGACTCTCTCCACTCGGCGGCTGCCGCCGCCAGGCGGCGTCCGAGCCGGAGGTCCTCGCGAGCATCCCCGATCCAGTCACGCAGCCGGGGCCACTCCTCGATGAGGGCGTCGTGGCCGATGTCAACCGTCGGGGCGCGGGTGACTGGGTCGTGGTCGAGTGTGAGAAGCCTGCTCGCTGCGAACTTCTCGATGACCGTCTCGACGTCTCGCCGGTCCTCTATTCCGGTGAGTTCGGACCGGGCAACCCGCCGGCGGATGGTCCCGCCGCCGGATTCGGGCACCACCAGCCGCAGGAAGAGCTGGCGAGCGGTGGCCCGTCCGTCCGCGTCGAGGGACTGAAATGATTCCTCGGCGCGTCTGGCGAGAGCGCCCAGGACCCCGCCGATCTCCTGGTAGGAATCGGAGGTGAGCAGGGAGTCCGTCCGCCGGTCGAAGAGTTCGGTCATGGCGTACTGCAGCAGCGGCAGCGCCCCGGGCTGATCGGCCACGTCTGCAACGATCCGCACGTCCAGTTCCGGCTCGACTGCCACCCCGGAACGCGCCGCCGGACCGGATATGGCCTGTTCCAGCTCTTCGGGTGTCATCGGGTAGACGGTCTCCATGCAACGGCTGAAGATCCCCGCCAGTGCGGGATTCTCCAGAGGCCGGTCGTAGAAGTCGGCCCGCATGGTGATCACGACGTGCAGTTGTCCGTTCGGCTCTGTGCAGGCGACGAGGAGGCTCTCGATGAACCGGTCACGGTCCGCCCTTCCGGCCCGCGTGAAGAGATCCTCGAACTGGTCGACCACCAGCACCAGTTCGACTCCGGGACCCGGCAGAACGCGACGGACCGCTCTGAGCAGTCCGCGCGAGTCTCCCTCCAGTTGCTCGAGCAGCGTGGCGGGCGGATTCACCGCCACCCTCAACAGCGCGGTCTCCAACTCCTCGAACGGACTCGCCCCCGGGGACATCTCGGCTATGAACCACTGCTCGGATCCGGGAAGCTCTCCTCGCCGCAGGGCCGGTACGAGCCCGGCCCGAACGACGCTCGACTTGCCGCTTCCGCTGGGTCCGACGATCGCCAGGAACCGCTCATCCCGTTCCGCCATCCGGGCCAGCAGGCTGCGCGTGAGGCTCCGGCGGCCGAAGAAGTCGGGGGCGTCTGCCTCCGTGAACGCCTTGAGTCCCTTGTAGGGGTTGGCGGCCGGGCGGGGAGCGCTGGGCGCGGCTGCGTCCGGACCGGAGCCGGCCGCAGCCCGGAACTCGGCCAGGAACTGCTCTACGTTCCGTCCCGCCGGATCGTCGAGAGCGCTCGTCAACGCTGCAACGATCGCGGGACCCACCGACCCGGGGAGCAGAGGATGCCCTGCCGGATCCACCCGACTCCCGCCGAGGGCCTCGGAAACGAGACGGGCGAGGTCGGCCAGATCGGCCGCCGCAGCCGACTCGTGCGGGACATCACCACGCGTTCCGTCCGTTGCGAGGCCGAACCTGCCCAGGTATGCGTTGCCTGCCCGATCGAGCAGCACGGCAGCAGGGTCGAGGCGGCCGTGGGTCACTCCGCTCCGGTGAGCCACTGCCAGGGCGGGGGCGATCTGCCCGACCATTCGCAGCACGGACCGGGTCGTCCATGGTCCGGTCCGCAGCGCATCGGCCAGGGTTCCTCCCTCGTACCAGCGTGTGACGAGGCAAGCACTGCCGGGTTCTCGCCAGTAGTCGAGCAGCGGAACCAGGTGCGGGTGCTCGAGCCGGGCAACGGCGGCGGCCCTGGGCCCGAACGTGCGGACAAAACCGGCCTGGTCCGAGCGCGGGGCCCCGATCACCTCGATCGTGACCTCCCGGCCGACCGCCGGGTGATACGCCCGGAACAGGCGCGTCTCGCCGTCGTCGAACAGCGTTTGTCTGAGCTCATAGCCGCGCACGGTTCGCCCGGGTTCGGGCAGCGCCGGCGACGGCACAGTCGTTTCGACCACCCCGCCGAGTTCCGGGTCCTGCTCGAGTATGCGCTGCTCGAGCCGTTGCAGTTCCGGCGACGGGTCTATTCCGAGTTCGTCGGCGAGGAGGCGCCGGGCCTTCTGGAAGGTCCTGAGTGCATCCCCCTGGCGGGCCGATCGGTAGAGAGCCAGCATGAGCTGCTCCCAGAACCGCTCCCGGAACGGGTACTGGACGGTCAGGTTCTCCAGTTCGGGCACCATCGTCTGATGCCGGCCGAGAGCCAGATTGGCGTCGATGCGGAGTTCGACCGCGGTGAGGCGGAGCTCTTCGAGCCTCCCGGCCAGGTTTCGCAGCACGGCGGACTCGTCCGCCACATCGACGAGCGGGATTCCGTACCAGAGGCCGAGCGCATCGGTGAGGCGCCGGGCGGACTCGGCCGGGTCGCCGGCCAGCACGGCGCGAGCCTGCATGACCTGTGATTCGAAGTGCAGCGCGTCGACGTGGCGCGATTCGACTTCGAGCACGTAACCGGGTGGGCGGCCACGAAGCATCTCGCTGCCGACGTTGACTGCTTTGCGAAGGTTGGCGACATAACTCTGAAGCGATTTACGAGCAGCTTCGGGCGGGACCTCTCCGTACAGCTCGTCGATGAGGAAGTCGGTGGACACGACCTTGTTCGCGTTCGCCAGCAGGAGCGCCAGAACGGTTCGCTGTCTCGGCCCGCCCAGCGTGATCTCCCGTCCGTCGTCCTCGACCATGAGTGGACCGAGCATCCGGAACTCCATGCCGAAACCCTACGCGGTCGATGCCGGCTGCGTTGAACTCACAGCCCCGCGACAGCCCGACCACAGCCGGCAGCCCGGACGATGGATTCAGGACATTGACCAGAGAAAGGAACCGGCGATGTACCTCCTTGACTACACCACCGCCCGGGTGCTGATGGAAGCGAGGCTGCTCGAGGCCGAACTCGCCCGGCGCGCGAAGGGAGTTGGAGCCTCAGGGTCCGAAACGAACTCCCGTCGGGTCCCGGCTGTGCGGTCCGCTCCGGCGTTCCGGCCGCCTATTCACACGGCCGGGGAGTCCCGCTGATGATGCGACTGCATGCACCCGGGACAACACGGCCGGCCGGCGCCGGGCCCGTGAAAGGCAGCGGAATCCGGCTGTCGGCCGTCGAGAAGACCTACCGGACCGGCAGGGTGGAGCACCAGGCGCTGCGCGGGGTGGACCTCGCAGTCGCCGAGGGTGAACTGGTGGCGATCGTCGGTCCGTCGGGAAGCGGCAAATCGACGATTCTCAATATCATCACGGGAATCGATCGCCCCACCGGCGGATCGGTCACCGTGGCCGGTGAACGGATAGATCAGATGACGGAGGAGGATCTGGCCGGCTGGCGAAGTGCCAATGTGGGCATCGTGTTCCAGTTCTTTCAGCTGATACCGGTGCTGACCGCCCTCGAAAACGCTCTGCTGCCCATGGAGTTCAACGGCCGGCGAAAAGAGCCGGGACACGCCAATCGGGCCGCCGGCAACCTCGAGCTGGTGGGCCTGGGTGATCGCCTCGACCATCTTCCGGCCGAGCTCTCCGGCGGCGAGCAGCAGCGGGTAGCCATCGCCCGGGCACTCGCCAACCATCCGCGGCTGCTGGTTGCCGACGAACCGACCGGCAACCTGGACTCGGCCACAGCCGAGCACATGATGGAACTTCTCGTGGCCCTGAACCGGGACGGCACCACCATCGTCTTCGTGACCCATGATGAGCGGCTCGCCGGATACGCCCATCGGGTGGTGTCCGTCCGGGACGGGCGGGTGGTCGATCGCGGAGGTTTGTGATGCCCTCGACGCTGACCAGGAAAGCATTTCGTGACCTGAGGCAACACCCGCTCCGCTCGAGCTTCACGATCATCACGATCGCCGCCGCAGTTGCAGCGGTGTGGACTCTGGCCGCGCCGCGCGCCCTGGACACGGCGATGGGACACCGGCGCGATATCGACATCGCCCACCACATCCGCCTATCGCCACAGAACCTCTGGTACTCCGGGGATGGGGCGGAGCCGCCTCCCGCCGAAGCCGAGATAACGCCTGCACAACTGGAAGGTCTCGCAGCCCTATCCAACGTGGCGGCGGTCGACAGCCGTCCGGTCTGGCAAACCATGGCCCGTGTAGAGGGTCGGGAACATCAGGTCTGGCTGGTCGGCGTCGATGACTTCACCGATCAACCCGTCAACGTTGTCGCCGTGGAGACGGGCAGTTTGCCGGCCGCCGACGGCCTCGAGGCCATCCTGGACGCAGCCACCGTCAGGTCGAACCGCCTGCAGCTCACGGCGGGGGCCGGCGTCGAGATTCGTGCCGGAAACGCCGAGTTCTACCCCTTCACCGTCTCGGGCGTCGGCGGTACCACCGGCTTCAACCCTCATCCGGAGGACGAATCCCCCGTCTTCTACGTATCTTCCGACATCGTCCGCCTCTTCCTGGCAGCCGAAGGATTCAACTCGATCGAGATACGGCTGGCCGACGCCAACCTGGCCGACGCCACCCTCAAAGACGTCAATGCCTACCTTGCCCGGGTAGCCCCGGAAGCCGCCTACTGGCGACTGTCCGAGACGGTCAGACCCGGTTCCTGGGCAGGTCACGAGCAGCTCGATCGTCTGCTCCCGCTCCTCTACGTACTGGCCGCAGTCGCCACCGGATCGGCTTTGATCCTCATCTCCACGACCATGAACACGATCGTGCGCGGGCAGGCACGCGAGATCGGCATCATGAAGGCCCTCGGCGCATCGCGCCGGGCGATACGCGGAAGCTACCTGAGGTCGGCAATGCTGCTGGGCGGCGCGGGAGCGGCGCTCGGCACAGCCGTCGGCCTGCCGGTCGAATGGGCTCTGGGCGCCTACGCCCAGGAGAACCTCCTCGGTATCGAAGCGACCTGGAGATTCGACCTCCCCGTCGCGCTGGCCGCCATAGTGGTCGGACTGACCGCCACCACGCTCGCCGCGCTGCCGGCGATGCGTCGCGCTGTGAAACTCTCCGTGCACGAGGCCCTCACCGATCACGGCACGGGGAACCGGTTCGGGCGGAGCGCCCTCGACGGAGCGGCCGCCGGTATTCCGTTCCTTGGAAGCATGGCCCGGATAGGGGTTCGCAACGTCGCCCGCCGGAAGGCCCGCAGCCTCTCGGCGGTCGCACAGGTGGCACTCGGAATCGGTGCGGCGATCGGGTTCGGGGCATTTGCGCTGACGGGCGTTTCGCTCTCCAGCGAGACGCTCGCCCGGGAAGGCAGCGACATCACGGTGTACGGGGAGATGCGCATTCTCGACCCCGAAGCCGCCGGGGCAATCACCGGCCTGTCCGGGGTGGCCGCCGTGCAACCGACGGTGGACGCCAGGGCCCGGTACGACGGAGGAGAACTGACAGTACGGGGACTTCCGGTCGACCCGATCTACGATCCGATCCTCACCTCCGGCCGCTGGTTCACCGCCGACGAGGTCGACGGCTCCGCACTGGTCGGCGTCGTCGGAGCTCCAATCGCCGACATCACTGGTACCGGCATCGGGGACGCGCTCGAGATCAGCACCGGGACCGGCATTCGTTCCGTCGAGATCATCGGTATCGACGGCGGACTGGTTCAGGACGGCAAGTTCCTCTGGATGCCGATGACGACGGTGCTCGCCATCGAGGAGCTACCCGCCCCGCCGGTCTACTGGGTCGAGACCACCTCGCCGGAACCGGAGGTCGTCGATCGGGTGGCGGCCGAGATCAGCGTCCTGCTCCGGCAGCCGGGAAACCCGATCACGGTCCGCCCCCGCTACGCGGACCTCGAAGCGGCACGACGGGAAGACAGAATCGTCGGAGGCGTCATCCAGTTGTTCGCCTTGCCCATCCTCGCCGTCGGAATGATCGGCCTGGTGAGTGCCATGACTACCAACGTGCTCGAACGGACCCGGGAAGTCGGGGTTCTCCGCGGCCTCGGGGCCCGCTCACGGGACCTGCGCCGCATGTTCAGAGCAGAGGGCGTGACAATATCGGTCGGCGGGTGGTTGGTCGGAATCCCGATCGGCTACGGACTGGCCGAGCTCATAGTCTGGATGTTCGGACGGGCGCTCCACGCTCCTCTCGACCTCCTCTTCCCGGTATGGCTGCCGTTCGCCGCTCTGCTGGGCGTGATCGTGGTGGCGAGACTCGCGTTGCGGCCACCGTTGCGGAGGGCCGTCCGCATGCAGCCCGGCCTGGCGATCCGCTATGAGTGAACCGGACGGCCGCATGCGTCATCCGCCGTCGGAGCAGAGCAGGTCGCTCCACCGGAGCCCTCCGACGCGGCCCGGGTCTAGTACGAATAGCGGACGCCGGTTACCCGGATACGGATGTACTCGAGGTCGCCGTCCTCGAGGGCCCACACGGCACAACCTCGAGACGGGAGTTCGATACCGTCGAAGACGGCGTGTTCGGTCAGCGGCGTGGACCACCGCGCCATCTCGAATCCCGACTCCACGGAACGGTAACGATCGGCCCGGAAGTCGACCAGGTGCCCGTCGTGGTCGAACCGGAACTCGGCCCCCACCGTCAGGTCGCCCACCCGTACCGATCCGAGCGCAGACGTCTCGTCGATAGGCTCCCAGGAGATCACGTCGGTCGCCCACACCGCCGGAAACCACATGGTCTCGTTCAACCACCGCACGACGACACCCTGGTCCATCTCCAATCCGGTCGCATCCACCACGTTGAGCAAACCCAGCAAACGCACATGCATCCGGCCGTGCCCGGCGGCAAGCGAATCGGTTGCCCGACCCACGGTCAGACCACCCAGCTTCAGTGCGGCTTTCCAGACGAATCCGGGCGGATCGAGGTCGTACTCCTCACGGGCGGTGAAGGAGATCCAACGGCTCTCACGCCCTTGCCGGAGTCTTCCCTCCTGCCACACGGTGGCGACGGTGGGTGTTTCCCGGCCGACGACCCCCGAACGGAGAAGGCAGCGCCGGACCGGGGCAGGCAGTTCCGCGACGGCCTCTTCCAGCACTACGGGCATCACCAACTCCTCGAACGACGAGAGTCACAGTGTGTCACAAGGAGTACGGGATGCGATCACACCGGCTGTGCCGATCGGTCCGGGATCGGTCTCGGCGGCACGCCCGGAGGGACTCGAACCCCCAACCTTCTGATCCGTAGTCAGACGCTCTATCCAAATTGAGCTACGGGCGCTTGTGTAAACCCAAAGGTAGTCGTACTCCGACGGATCGGAAAGCCGGTATAGGCTCTTGGCGCAGGATTTACGAGAAAGGCTCAGACGTGCACGAGGGACTCAGAAATCTAGGAGACGAGTATCGCGAAGCTTGGCTGCGACGCTCCCCCACGACTGCTTTGATGCTGGGCGATCACCGCTACGACGACCAGATGGAGGATCTGTCGCGTGAGGCAGAAGACGATGCCATCGCCGAGCTCAGATCGTTCGCCGATCGGGCAGAAGCGATAGACCCGGCCGACCTCTCACTCCAGGAACGCCTGAGTCGGGAGGTCCTGATCTTCGAAGCTCGCACCGGCGCCGCCGTGACCGAGACCCGCCAGGCCGAACTCGAGGCCAACCCGGCCATGAGCCTCCACGTGCTGCTCCCCACTGCCGCCGCGCAGTTCCCGATCATCGAACCGGAGCATGCCGAGGCGCTCGTGGTCAAGTGCGAGAAGCTCGGCAGAGCGATCGAACAGTGGGCCGTACGCCTTCAGGAAGGCGTCGCAAACGACCGGACCCCACCGGCACTGATGGCAGAGAAAGTGGTCCACCAACTCGACGAATACCTGGCCAGCCCCCTGGAATCAGACCCGCTGGCAACGGGAGTCCGGGCACCCGCCGCTTTCGACGAGGCAACGGAGGAGGCCTGGCGAGGCCGGCTCCGCGAAAGGGTCGGATCCCACGTTCGGCCCGGCTTCGCAGAGTTGCGCAGGGTCCTGGCCGAGGAGGTGCTTCCAGTCGCCCGCCCCGACCATGAGGTGGGCATCCAGTGGATCGAGGGCGGCGAAGAGGCATACAGGGCCGCCATACTCAACAACACCTCGGTCGACATGACGGCCGAGGAGATCCACCAAATCGGATTGGACACCATCGCCTCCATCGAGGACGAATACCGACTGCTGGGTTCCGAGGTCTTCGGAAGCCGGGACCTTCAGACGATCTACTCGAAACTGAATGAGGACCCGAACCTGCGCTACGAGACCGCCGACGAGGTTGTCGCGGCCTCCGAAGAGGCCTTCGCCAAGGCCAAGGCGGCCATCGGGGGCTGGTTCGGTCGGCTCCCCAAGGCCGACTGCCTCGTCTCGACCGTCACCCAGGGTCCCGAGGCGTTCTACTTCCCGCCGGCCGAAGACGGCAGCCGGCCGGGCATCTTCTTCATGAACGTCGCAGAACCTTCCTCCTGGACCAGGTATGCGCTGGAAGCGACCGTCTTCCACGAGGGTATCCCGGGCCACCACCTGCAACTCGCCATCGCCCAGGAACTCGAGGACATCCCGGAGTTCAGGAAACACACTTCGGTGACCGCCTACGCGGAGGGTTGGGGCCTGTATACCGAACGGCTCTCGGACGAGATGGGGCTCTACAGCGGTCCTCTGCAGCGGATGGGGATGCTCTCGGCCGACTCTCTGCGGGCCTCCCGCCTGGTAGTCGACACGGGCATGCACGCACTGGGGTGGAGCCGGCAACAGGCAATCGACTACATGACGGCCAATGTGCCGGCCAGCGGCGTTTCCCTCACCAATGAGGTCGACCGCTACATCGGTCTGCCGGGCCAGGCACTCGCCTACATGATCGGGCGCAGGGAGATCATGCGGATAAGGTCCAAGGCGAAGGCGGCATTGGGCGGGTCGTTCGATATCAAGAGCTTCCACGACACGATCCTCGGCTCCGGAGCGCTGCCGCTACCCGTGCTGGCGCACCTAGTCGACGAATGGGTGGCCGGACGAGCCTGAATCCATGTTTTCTCGGCAATACTGTTGCGCGTGGAGAACCACAGTATTGCTGAGAAAATCTGAGGGCCCGCAGGTGCGGGCCCTCAGTTGCGGAGAGGGAGGGATTTGAACCCTCGAGGAGGCTTTAAACCCCCTACTCGCTTAGCAGGCGAGCGCCTTCGACCGCTCGGCCACCTCTCCAAAGCCGACCGAAGGTCGGCCGTACGGCGCACAACGTACCCCGTACGGCGCCATTCTACGAGTCCGCGACCATCTCAACGACTCGGCCGGTACTTCCCGGCCCGCCGCGGCGGAGGGAGTGGGATTCGAACCCACGGAACCGCTTAACACGGTTCAACAGTTTTCAAGACTGTCGCCTTCGTCCGCTCGGCCATCCCTCCGGGCGCCCGGCTTCGCCGCCTCCGGCGGCCGGCCCGGCGGAGGGAGTGGGATTCGAACCCACGAGGGCGGGTAAACGCCCTACGGCATTTCGAGTGCCGCGCACTAGGCCGGACTATGCGATCCCTCCGAGGAACCCGGATTGTACACATCGCTTTCCGACCGAAACCTGTGTGAGAATGCTCCCATGGATCACGGTGCCGCCATCAGCTCAGAAGTCGGACGGTTGCGAACGGTCGTCATCCACCGGCCCGACCTCGAGCTCTCCCGGATAACCCCGGGCAACAAGGACGAGTTGCTGTTTGATGAGCTGATCTGGCTTGAACGGGCCCAGCACGAGCACGATGCCTTTGCCGACATAATGAGGAGCAACGGCACCGAGGTCCTCTACATCACCGACCTCCTCGAAGATGTCCTGACCGATCGAAGCGTCGCCGATGCAGTGATCGCCGGGCACGTCACGCCCGACCTCTGCGGGGCCCGACTGTCGGCCTGGGTCAGGCGGTTCCTGGCCGAGCTCTCTCCAATGGAACTGGTGCGGCACTTGATAGGCGGCGTAACGCTCGACGAGGTCGGAGCGACCGGCGGCCTGGTCGCGGCCCTGCACGGGCCCCACGACTTCCTGCTTCCGCCGCTCCCGAATATGGTCTTCATGCGAGATTCGTCCATCTGGATCGGCAGCGGCGTAGTCCTGTCCCCAATGAACAGGATCGTCCGCCGCAGGGAGACCGACCTGCTGCGCCTGGTGTACTCACTTCACCCACGGTTCGCAGGTTCACAAATATGGTTCGGAAACGAACCGGGTGAGCACTTTCCCGCTTCGGTCGAGGGGGGTGACGTGCTCGTGGTGGGCGAACGTGGGATCGCAATCGGAGTGTCCGAGAGGACCTCCCCGACCGGAGCCGCCGCCCTGGCCGCCCGCCTCTTTGAAGGGGATGTGGTCGACCGAGTACTGGCCGTCGAACTGCCCAAAGAGCGCTCCACGATGCACCTCGATACCGTCGTGACGATGGTCGACCGGGACCGGTTCGTGCTCTATCCGCGCATCCGCTCACGCGTTCGAGCACTTCAGGTGACGCCGGGTTCCGAGTTGGGGCTACACGTCGAGGGAGAGGTCGACCTGGTCGCCGGGCTCGCCTGGGCCGCCGGCCTCGAGGCGGCCGACGTGATTGAACCGTCGATGACGAGTATCCAGGCAGACCGGGAGCAGTGGAACGACGCCAACAACACCTTTGCGATCGGTCCCGGCGAGATAGTTGCCTACGAACGCAACGTGGCGACCAACGAGATCATGGAGGAGGCGGGTATCACGGTGCATCGGATGCCGTCGTTCGAGCTGCCTCGCGGGCGGGGTGGACCCCGTTGCATGACCTGTCCGGTTTCCCGAAATCCCTTGTAGGAGGATTTCTCAGCAATGCTGTTGCGCGTGGAGAACCACAGTATTGCTGAGAAATCAGAAGGGTTCAGCGTTTCGGCTCGAAGAAGCCCCTCAGCAGCTCTCCGCATTCCTCTGCGCGGACTCCGGCGATCACCTCGCACCGGTGGTTCAACCGGCGGTCCTGCGGAATGTTGTACAGGCTCCACACGGCGCCGGCCTTGAAGTCGGCCGCACCGTAGACGATCCGGTCCAACCGCGACCACATCGCCGCCCCGGCGCACATCGGACACGGCTCCAACGTCACGACCAGCGTGTGGCCCGTCAATCGCCAGTCGTCCAGTTCCCGGGCGCGCCGCGAGACGACCAGCATCTCCGCGTGCGCCGTCGGGTCGGATAGTTCCTCCCGACGGTTGTGATCCGAAGCGACCACCTTCCCGCCGGCGTCGAGCAGCACGGCACCAACCGGAACGTCCCCGTGTCCGAGGGCGGCACCGGCTTCTTCGAGGGCAAGTCCCATCGCGTCGGTGAAGTCGAGGTCTTTCACGGCCCCTACACTATGTCACCCTGGAGGGATCGCATAGTCTGGCCTAGTGCGCACGCCTGGAAAGCGTGTAGGGGGTGCAAGCTCCCTCGCGGGTTCGAATCCCGCTCCCTCCGCAAACTCTCTTCCCGCGGGCGAGCAGCCGCACCGGTTCCCGGTCGTGGACGGTCCGCCGGGGCCCCGATACCGGCGGACCGTCCGGCCTCCGCCGACTCTCAGCCTCCAGTACCCGGCCTCCTGCCCGCCCGGCGCCGGAGGAGAACGGCGAGCGGGCTACAATGCTCTTTCCGTGCTAAGTGGGGCGCTAGGGGTGCCCTGAACCCGAAATCCTCTACATGCGGGACTGAATTCCCTGCCCGAGCGTGACGGCGGTCGGGTTTGCACCGGGCACGTGGTGTTGACGGCCGGGTCCTGCGCGGCGGGGTCTCGTGAATCGGGTCAGGTCCGGAAGGAAGCAGCCCTAAGCGATACACCCCGGGTGCCGCAGGAGCGCCTGGTCCGAGCCAACGATCCGGAAAGCGCCGGTCGCTGCTCATGCGACGGCAGGGTGCACGGGAACCTCGCCCGGGAGGCGAGGCGGCCTCCGGCGTCCCCGGGCAACCCGTTGCGGGCCTTCCACGGGAGCCGAGGGGACGTGTCGAACAGCCGCTACGGCTTCCGCATGACCGCTCCATAGACGAAACCCAGCGGACCCATCCTCCATACGCGCTCCAACGTGAGCGGACCGGAGGCGAACAGCTCCTCGGGCGGCGCCAGTTTGTCCAATGACCGGTGCAGATACCAGTACTCGCCGGGTGATCCGATCATCAGGCCGGCCAGGGGCAGGAACACCGCAGAGCCGATCCTGTGCAGGAGGCGGGCATACCGATTGCGCGGCCTGCCGAGGCCGACAACCACCAGCACCCCTCCCGGCCGCAGCACCCGGGCAACCTCTCGCAGCGTCGCCGGAATCGAGCTCAGATTGCGGAACACGTAGGCCGAGAAGACACCGTCGAACGACTCGTCGGCGAAAGGCAGTCCCTCGCCGTAGGCCACCACCCGCGTCCCGATCGGGTTCAGTTCGAGCATCTCGGGAACCGGATCGAGGGCAACGACCTCGCGGCCTCCGAACACCGGCTGCGCCGCGCCCGTGCCGCTGCCGAGGTCCAGAACCCGACCCTCAGGCAGGTACACGACACCCCGCCGCCGCCACTCTTGCTCCCGACCGAACGACAGAACCCTATTCAGGAGGTCGTACCGGCGGGCGATGCGAGAGAAGATCTCCCGCGGACGATCGCTCATGCCTCGATGACGTCGAAGCCCACGTAGGGACGAAGCGCCTCCGGAATCACGATCGAACCGTCCGCTTGCTGATTGTTCTCGATCAATGCCAGGAGGGTCCGCCCGACGGCAACCGCCGTTCCGTTGAGCGTGTAAACGAGTCGATTGCCCTGCTCGGACCTGAACCGCGCCTTGAGCCTCCGTGCTTGATAGTCCGTCGTGTTCGAGCACGAGGTGATCTCCCGGAACGCCTCCTGGGAGGGGATCCACGCCTCGATGTCGTATTTCTTCGCAGCCGACGCACCGAGGTCGCCTGCCGCGACGTTGACGACCCGGTACGGCAACCCGAGCGCCTGGACGATTCCCTCTTCCATCGCCAGGAGCATCTCGTGTTCCTCCCAGCTCCTGTCCGGGTGGCAGAAGGAGAACATCTCGACCTTGTCGAACTGGTGAACGCGAAAGATACCCCGCGTGTCCTTGCCGTAGGTGCCGGCCTCGCGGCGGAAGCAGGTCGAGAAGCCTGCATATCGGACCGGCAGGTCCGCCTCGTCGAGGATCTCGTCGAGGTGAAGCGCCGCCAGCGAGACCTCCGAGGTTCCGACCAGGTACAGATCCTCACCCTCGATGGCATACACCTGCTCGCGGTCGGCCGGGAAGAAACCCGTTCCGTACAGCGCCTCTTCGCGAACCAACACCGGGGGAATGACCGGCGTGAAGCCGCCCTCGATCAGTCGATCCATGGCGAAGCGGACCAGGCCGAACTCGAGAAGGGCCGCCTTTCCCTTCAAATAGGCGAACCGGCTGCCCGAAGTCTTGACTCCGCGCCCCACGTCGATGATGTCGAGGGCCTCTCCGAGGTCCTGGTGGTCCCGTACCTCGAACCCGAAGGCGGGGATGTCCCCCCAGCGCTTTACCTCGACGGCGTCGTCCTCGGTCGTGCCGTCCGGGGCCGAGTCGTGGGCGAGGTTGGGCACCTGCACCCAGAGGGCTTCGAACCGCTCGTCGATCTCGTCGGCTTCGGCGGTCAGGCGCTTGTAATCCTCCGAGAGGGCGGCGGCACGGGTGATGGCTGCCTGTTTCTCTTCGCCCTGGAGGGAGGCAATGGCCTTGCCCGACTGCTTCTGTTCGGCCCGCACGCTCTCCGCCTGGTGGCGAACCTCACGCCGCAGGCGGTCGAGTTCGATCAGTTCGTCGACGCTGATGCCGGAGGCTCGTCTGGCGAGTGCGCCGCGAAGCGACTCTGGATTCTCACGAAGAATGTTGACATCGATCATTGCCGGATGATGGTACCCCGGGGAACGGCGGCAGAGGTTGCCGGCTTCACGAAGCAGCTTGGACGAAGAAGGAAAGCGTCTCGGTGTTGTTGTCCGTGTCGATGTCGTCGACGACCGCGGTCGCTATTGCCAGCACCTGGTGGGTAATGCCCTCAACGACGGGAATGTCGAAGAACTCGACCGTGCGCGAGGCGCCCGGTTCGAGCGACAGGATCGTCGTTTGATCGCTGAAGACGTTGAGGCCGTCGGCCAGGGTCGTCACCCGCACCACGACGACCAGGTCGGTCTCGGGCAGGTTGCCGGCATTGGAGACGACCACCCGGGCATTGACGAGTTCGGTGAAGGCCAGAACACCCACCCCGTCGTTGTCGCCGCCGGTGAAGCCCGGTTCCAGCTCTATCTGATTGATTCTGACGTCGTGAAAGGCCGCCACCTCACCCGCCCCGCGCACTGCCGTCGCCAGGAGCTCGCCGCTGAGCACCAGGCCGCTCGAAGGGGCATAGGCGATCAGCGGCATGACGCCGATATCCATCTCCAGGTCTGTGCGGAGGTCCCCCACAGACAGAAGGAAACGCTCGTAGAGGCGGTCGCCCACCCGGATCTCCGTCAGGGCGTTGTCGATGGCGATGATCGGAATCGGACTGAGGGGCTCGTCGGCAGCTGCGAGCAGTCCGGCCTCGAGTGCCGAAGATCCGGCCAGCCACGCCTCGAGGGCCTCGTTGAACAACGCCTCGGAGTTTGCTCCGCTGGCGGGAACGGTGAGTTCTGCGAGATCGGTGAGCGAGTTGGTGATCGCCGTCTCTACTCCACCGAACATCGTCCCGATCCGATCGCGGTCCGCGCCCTGGATCTCGAAGTTCAGAAAGTCACGGAAGTCTGCCGCCAGCGCCTCTTGCGCGAGGGAGGACACTTTTGCCAGGTCCACAAACTCGCGGAGATCGGCACGATCACTCCGAAGGTTGGCGAAGACGAGTGCACTGGCTGTGAGAAGCGTGACGGCAATCAGGGCAAATAGCCTGCCGCGACGCTTCCGATACCTGGGCGGTTCCGGAAACATGTAGTCGGCCTCACTTGATGAACCGGGTTCATCTTGCTGGTGGACTGCAAGTCTGTAGTGAACCGGCGAGCCGGTCCGGTACAGACATCATGGGCCGAATGCAATCGGCACCGGTGGGCGAGGGGGGACTTGAACCCCCACGAGCTATTGCTCACAGGCACCTGAAGCCTGCGCGTCTGCCAATTCCGCCACTCGCCCGTGGACGGCGCGAAATGGTACCACGACGCCCTCGCGGAGGATTCGTCGGCCCCGACCGATAAACTCCGCGTCGTGGACATGGTGCGCAATCTCGAAAGACGCCTCGAGCGCCTCGTTGAAGGCCTGGCCGGCAAGGTCTTCCGGGGACCGCTGCATCCCGTCGAGCTCGGTGCCCGCCTGGTACGGGAAGCCGACCTGGCGCTCCGGGCCGGCGCGGCGGGGCCGACGGCGCCCAACTCCTACGTTGTCCACGTGCATCCATCCGAGCTGGGGGAAGGTCTGATTCCCGATGGGCTGGTGACCGAGCTCTCCGCATATATCGAAGACACCGCCACCGAGCGGGGTTGGCGCTTGGAGGGGCCGGTCGTGGTGCATCTGGAGTTGGACAACGCAACTGCGGTAGGTTCGGTCCGGTGCCGGGCCGAGGTTGTCCCCGGGGTGCTGCCGGCCTGGGGATTCCTGGCCGGCTCCGCAACGAAGGTCGCACTTCGACACAACCGGATCGTGATCGGTCGCGGCGCGGACAGTGATCTGGTCGTCGACGATCCGACAGTGAGCAGAACACACGCACTCATCTGGCGCGAAGGAGGGTCCGTATGGGTCATGGATTCCGGTTCGTCGAATGGAACGACCGTCGACGGACTGGCGATCGATGCGCCCGCCGCCCTCGAGAACGGTTCGCTCCTGGCTTTCGGCTCGATGACCTTCACGTTCCGGAAGGAGTGATCAATCCATGCCGGCTCTGATCCTCACCCTCCTCAAGCTGATATTCGTGGCGTTGCTGTTCCTGTTCGTCTGGCAGATATCAAGGGCGATCACGAGCCACATCAGCATCGGCGTAACCCGGACCTCCACCAAGCGCTCCAAGGAGCTGGTGCTCATCCGCTCCGACGATCGGCCGGCGGAGACCTACAAAGTCGTTGACGTACTCATGTTGGGCCGCAGTCCGCAGGCAGATATCGTGGTCGACGATCCGTATGCGTCGGAGTTCCACATGCGCTTCGTCGGCGGGGATGAGGGTCTCGTCCTGCATGATCTCGGAAGCACGAACGGAACATACGTGAACGGACGCCGGGTCACGGCACCGCAGGTTCTGGTCAAGGGAGACGCAGTGCAGGTAGGCAAGACCGTGCTGGAGGTGCGATGAAGTACGTCTGGGCGATAGCGACCCACCGCGGGATGGTGCGGGAATCGAATCAGGACGCCGTGACTCCGACGTCCGGCGGGGCCGGGCCCGGACCCCTCCTGGTGGCGGTTGCCGACGGGATGGGTGGTCACGCCGGTGGTGAGGTGGCCAGCAGAATCGCCATAGAGACCGTCTCGAGCGGCAGCAAGACCCGGCTCGACGAGCGCATCCTCGATGCAAACGAGGCCATCGCGGCCGAGAGCCGGGCCGATCCGGCGCTGGCCGGAATGGGAACGACGGTGTCTGCAGCAGAGATCTCAAAGGACGGCACCGCTCTCATCGGTCACGTCGGAGACAGCAGGGTCTACCTGCTGCGCTCCGGGATTCTCCGCCAGTTGACCACCGATCACACCCTCGTGGCGCAATGGGTAGCCGAAGGCCGCCTGACGGCTCAAGAAGCGGCCGTGCACCCCCAGCGCAGCATGATCATGCGAGCAGTCGGACACGGACGTCCACTCGAAGTGGACCTCATCGAGGAACGATTACTCGACGGAGATCGTTTGATGATCTGTTCAGACGGATTGTCCGGGATGATTGATGACGAACTGATCGCCAACCTGTTGTCGAATGGCACGGTCGAAGAGTCAGTGTGGGCGCTCGTGGAAGCCGCCAACTCGGCAGGCGGACACGACAACATCACCGTGGCCGCAGTCGACGTCGGCTCGTGACCCGCTCTGCCGAGGCGGCGTTCCTGCTCGGAGCGTCCGCTCTGGCCTCGTTCGGAGTCGCCATGGCCAACCTCGCCGGCGGCGGCGGAGTCGATGCGCAGGTGGCCCTGACCTTTCTGGTCTTCCTGATCGCTTTCGGAAGCCTCCACCTCGCGCTGCGCCAGTGGGCGCCGCGGGCGAGTTTCTACCTCCTTCCCCTGGTGGCGGTGATCACAGCCGTCGGCCTCACGATGATTTACCGGCTCGACCCCGATCGTGCCGGGCTGCAGCGCTGGTGGCTCCTGATCGCCGCCGCGCTGGCCGTCGGCCTCTTGTTCGCGGTCCGCTCGACCGGGCTCGAACCCCTCCGGCGCTACCGGTATCTGCTGCTGCTCGGATCCCTGCTGCTCCTCGTGCTTCCCCTGCTGCCCGCCGACTGGTCCATCCCGTTGCGCGGCAAAACCGTCAACGGCTCGCGGCTCTGGGTCGAGTTCATCGCCGGGCCCGTCGAAATCCAGTTCCAGCCGGGAGAGATCGCCAAGCTCCTGCTCGTGGTGTTTCTCGCCTCCTACCTGGCGGAGCGGCACACGGTCCTCACCTCGGGAACTCGCACAATCGGAAGGCTGCGGCTCATAGAGCCCCGCCAGCTCGTCCCGGTCCTCGTCGCCTGGACCGCCAGTTTCGGGGTCCTCGTCTATCAACGCGATCTTGGCGCTTCCCTGCTCCTGTTCGCCGTCTTTCTCACGCTCCTGTACATGGCGACGGGAAGGGCCGCCTACCCCATCATCGGGACTGGAATGTTCTTCGTCGGCGCCTTCTTCGCCTGGCAGTCGTTTTCACACGTCGAACGCAGGGTGATCGCCTGGCTGCGTCCGTTCAGCGACTTCGACGGGGCCGGATATCAGATTGCCCAGGGGCTCTTCGCAATGGGGTCCGGGAGCCTGGCAGGATCCGGGGTCGGGCTCGGCCGGCCCGAGCTGATTCCGTTCGCGCAAACGGACTTCCTGTTCGCGGCCATCGGTGAGGAGTTGGGACTGGCCGGCGCCGTGGTGGTCCTCTGTGCTTTTGCCCTGCTGACCGCGGTCGGTTTCGGGATTGCCCTGCGGTCGCGGGACCTCTTCAGAAAGCTGCTCGCGGCCGGCCTGACCTTCGTGCTCGGCCTTCAGACCTTCCTGATCATCGGAGGCGTCGTCCGGGTGCTTCCGCTGACCGGAATCACCCTGCCGTTCATGTCGTACGGGGGGTCGTCCCTCGTTTCCAACATGGTGCTCATCGCACTCCTCGCACGCCTTTCACACGAGGAACCGGCATGAACGGTCCGATTCGCAAGGTCGCCATCGCCGTCTTCATCGCGTTCGCCGTTCTGCTGCTCGACATCACATACATTCAGGCGATTGCCGGACCCGGATACCGCGACGATCCGCGCAACCCGCGTGTCCAGATCGGGATCGCCGGAAAGGAACGTGGACTCATTCTCGACGCGGGCGGGGTCCAGCTGGCCAGATCAGAGGCTCTGGAAGACGACCCCAACCTGTTCGTGAGGGTCTATCCCGAAGGTCCCCTCTTCGCGCACAGCGTCGGATTCACTTCGAGCTTGTTCGGCGATTGGGGCCTCGAGTCGAGCTACGCCACCGAACTCCGCTCGAAGCGCGACCTGACGATATCCGACCTCATCGACGCCTTGCTCGGCCGGGACCTGCAGGCTCAGAACCTCGAACTGACTCTCGTGGCAGAGCTGCAGAGAGTGGCGGTCGAGAGCCTCGGCGATCAGGCCGGCGCGGTGGTGGCCCTCGATCCCTCGACCGGAGCCGTCCTCGCCTTTGTCTCGTCTCCAACTTTCGACCCGAACTCGATCATCGCCAAGTCTGCAACGCCGGCCTGGGAGGCACTGGCGGCCGACCCCGCCGAACCCCTGAAGGACCGCGTGTCGCGGGAGAGCTATGCCCCCGGATCCACCTTCAAGGTCATAACTGCAGCCGCGGCCATCGAGGCGGGGGTGGCCGGACCCGATACCACCTTCGCCAATCCGCCGCAGCTCGAACTCCCCGGATCAACTGCGGTCATCCGCAACTTCGCCGGAACCCTGTGCGGCGACGGCGACGAGGTGACGCTCAGAGAGGCGTTCCGTCGATCATGCAACACCGTTTTCGGGCAACTCGCCATGGACCTCGGTGCATCCGTGCTCGAGCAACAAGCTGAAGCCTTCGGATTCAACCGGCAGGTCCCGTTCGAGTGGGAGACCCTGACCGCATCCTTCCCGACCGCCGCCACTCTCAGTTCGAACCTGCCGGCACTGGCCCAGAGCGGCCTCGGACAGCGAGACGTGCAGGCGACTCCTCTCCTGATGGCGATGGTGGCGGCCACCATCGGCAACGGGGGTTTGCAGATGGAGCCGTACATGGTCGCCCGCACCTACGACGCGGCCGGCGACATCGTCGACGAGCACCAGCCGTCCGTATGGGCGACTCCCATCTCTCCCGCAACCGCCGACGTTGTCGCAGCAATGATGGAGCAGGTAGTGGCAAGCGGAACCGCCACACGGGCCGCAGTGACGGGCGTGCGCGTGGCCGGCAAGACGGGCACCGCCGAAACAGAGATCGGCCCGCCCCACGCCTGGTTCATCGGCTTCGCTCCCGTCGACAATCCGACCATCGCCCTGGCCGTTGTCGTGGAAGAAGGCGGAGACGCCGGAGAGAACGCCACCGGCGGCTCCGTCGCCGCGCCGGTGGCGAAGAGGCTCTTCGAGTTCTGGCTCCTGAATCGATGACAATGACCCCTACAATCACACCGAATGATGACCCAACGCACGCTCGCTGATCGGTACGAGCTCGTCTCCCACATCGCAAGAGGGGGGATGGCCGACGTCTATGAAGCGCGCGACACGCTCCTCGGACGGAGAGTCGCCGTCAAGGTCCTCCACTCGCAGTTCAGCTCCGACGAGGCCTTCGTCAAACGTTTCCGGCGCGAGGCACAGGCAGCGGCCAACCTGAGCCATCCCAATATCGTCTCGATCTACGACTGGGGCGAAGACGGCGACACCTACTTCATCGTGATGGAGCTGATCGAGGGACGCACCTTGCGGGACGTCCTGAAGAGCGAGCGCCGGCTGCTCCCCCGTCGTGCCAGCGAGATCGGTGCCGAGGTCGCCGCGGCACTCTCCGTCGCGCACAGAGCCGGCCTGGTTCACCGGGACATCAAGCCCGGCAACATTCTTCTCGCCCCCGATGGGACGGTGCGCGTCACCGACTTCGGCATCGCCCGCGCCTGGGATGACTCACAGGAACTCACCAAGACCGGCGCGGTGATCGGAACGGCCACCTACTTCAGCCCGGAGCAAGCCCAGGGAATGACGGCCGACGAACGCTCCGACCTCTACTCGCTCGGAGTCGTCATCTACGAGATGATCACCGGTTCGCCTCCCTTCACCGGAGACAGCCCGGTTGCGGTGGCATACCAGCACGTGTCCACTCCCGTCACCCCGCCCTCAACGCTCAACCCGGACATCCCGGCGGACCTCGAATCGATCATCAGCAAGGCGCTCGGCAAGGAGCCGGAGAGCCGCCATCAGACGGCCGACGAAATGCGGGCAGAGCTACTGCGCTTCTTGAGGGGAGAGGCGCCCGCCACCGTTCCCGGCTCCGATGCCCCGACGCAGATGATGCCACCCGTTACCCCACCGACGGTTCCGCCGGACGAGACCTACCGCCGGCTCGCCGAGGAACGGCCGCCCAGCCAGGTCCCCTTCATTCTGACCGCCTTCGCCCTGCTCGTTGCATTGGGAGTCGGTTTGTTCCTCATCTTCGACCTCATGAACAGCGGCACCAGCGACGGGGTCGAGCTGGTCGCAGTTCCCGAAGTTGCCGGCCTGGAGCAAGATGCTGCTCTGGCTTTGCTGCAGGACGCAGGCTTGAAGGTGCGGCCGGTCAACCAGGCCGATCCCGAGGTACCCTCCGGATACGTCATAGGCACCGATCCGGCTGCCGGCGAGCAGGTCGACGCCGGCGGTTACGTCAACGTGCTGGTCTCAACGGGCGTCGGGGCGGCGAACGTGCCGCGCGTCGTGGGCGAGACACTCACCGAAGCAATGCGTCTCATCAACCTGAACGGCCTGACGGTGGGTGTCGTGCACGAAGAGCCCAACGACGTCCAGCCGTCCGGCACCGTGATAGACCAGAGCCCCGCCGCCGGCCAGAAGCAGCCACCGCAGACGGCCATCGACCTGTGGGTGTCGACCGGACCGAACTCTGTGCTCCTGGAGGATTTCCGGGGTCGCCCCGAGATCGACGCAACTTTCGTGATCGAGAACGCCGGCCTGATCGTGGAGCGGGACGAGGAGTTCGACGAAGAGGTCGAAGAGGGGCGGGTTGCCAGGACGGAACCACAGGCGGGAACGCTGGTCCCGGCCGGTTCGACCGTCAAGCTCTGGATCTCGCTCGGACCCGAACCCGTGCTGGTTCCCAACATCGTCGGAATGACGCCGGAGGCGGCCCGCGCCGCGCTCGAAGCGGTGAACCTCGTCTATCGGGAGAGCGTCACCACGGTCCAGGTCGAGGAAGCTTTCAACGGGCTGGTCGCGGAGCAATCGATCGGTGCCGGTACCGAGGTAGACCCGGGCACCATGATCACCGCCACAATCGGCGAGGCTCCTCCACCGACGACCACGACAACAACCCTCGCCCCGTAGCCGTCCGGGCCGGGGATCAGTTGAGGAAGTTGGAAAGCAGCTTCTTGCCTTCGAAGGTCAGCACGCTCTCCGGATGAAACTGCACGCCGCTCATCGGGAGCTCGCGATGGCGTATGCCCTGGATCACGCCGTCGTCTTCGCTCCATGCGCAGGCTTCCAGTTCCTCGGGCAGCTCAACGACGGCCAGCGAGTGGTAGCGGGTCGCGATGAACGGGGTGCTCAGGCCGGCGAAGACGCCCTTGCCGTCGTGCCGGATCTCCGACGTCTTGCCATGTCTCGGCTCCGGTGCAAGATCAACCCTCCCCCCGAATGCGGCCGCAACCGCCTGGTGGCCGAGACAAACGCCGAGACTCGGGATCTCGGTGCCCAGCGTCTGCAGGAACTCGACCGACCTGCCCGCGTTCTCAGGCCGCCCGGGGCCGGGCGAGATCAAGAGACGGTCGGGCTTCAGGGAACCGGCTTCGACGGGAGTGATCTCATCGTTGCGCACGACCACCGGGTCGGCGCCCAGCTCACCCAGGTACTGCACGAGGTTGTAGGTGAACGAGTCGTAATTGTCGACGACGAGTATCCGCATGAGAGATGAGCATACCTTTGGTCGTTGGGACACAAGCAGACGACTACGCTGTACGCCCATGCCTGAATCAAAGCGACGCAAACCCAAGTACATGGGCCCCACCCCATCACGGAAACCCAAAGAAGTGACCCGCGAGCCGTCACCTTCCTGGTACGTGGTGCTGATGTTCGCGATGATGGCGCTGGGGGTGAGCCTCGTCTTGCTCCGCTACTTCCTGAGCTGGGACAACATCGTGCTTGTGGCCGGTCTCGGATTCATCGCCGGTGGGTTCCTGATGACGACCGGATATCGGTAGCCCCACCCCGAGGATCGGATCTCAGCCGACGGCCGGCCGTCTCACTGCCCGCCCGGGACTTCGTCCATCTCTTCGCGGCAGTGCTTCGGCGCGGAAGCCTCGCTGGTCGACACCGCCGTCATCGTCACCTCGGTGCCGCATATCGAGCACCGGTACTTCGTGTCGGCGGTCACTATCGAACCCGGATCGATCTCCGGAGGCGGCTCGGCGAGCATCCGGATAACGCGGATCGCCACCGTCCAGATGGCAACGCCGACCGCGAGCGCAATGAGGAACTTCAGCATGGCACGATTCTTCGTCCCCGGCCGCATGTTGCAGAGGACGGCCGCATTTCGCCCGTGCCGGGTGGCCGGTCGGCGGTGGTCGATCGGCGGCTGCGCGGCACGGCCGTCACCTCATCTCCACAGATGCCGGACCTCCATCAGACGAGCTCCAGGATCGTGGCGTTGGCCATGCCGCCGCCTTCGCACATGACCTGCAGGCCGTAGCGACTTCCGGTTCGTTGCATCTCGTGAACGAGCGTCGTCATCAAACGCGCTCCCGAGGCACCGAGCGGGTGACCAAGCGCAACCGCACCGCCGTTCACGTTCGTTCGCTCCCACAGGGCGTCGGGATCACCGTGACCGTGCTCCCGGCGCCATGCTGCGATCACCGTGGCGAAGGCCTCATTGACCTCGAACAGGTCGATGTCGTCGACCGACATGCCTGCCTTGTTCAAGACCTTGCTGGTGGCCGGAATCGGAGCGCTCAGCATGATGACGGGATCCGCAGCCGTGACCGCAAAAGCCTTGAACCGGGCCATCGGTCGGTAGCCGAGCTCATCGGCGACGTCCTCGCCCATGATGAGCAGGGCGGCCGCACCATCGGAAATCTGTGAAGAGTTGCCAGCAGTGACGACACCGTCCTCCCTGAACGCCGGCTTCAACCCTGCCAGCTTCTCGAGCGATGTATCCCACCTGATGCCGCCGTCCTGTTTGACGATTCCCTCCGAAGTGTCGACCGGGACTATCTGCTGGTCGAAGCGGCCCTCTTCCGTCGCTCGCCCGGCACGCTGATGGGACTCCAACGAGATCTGGTCCACCTCGTCCCGGCCGATGCCCCACTTGTCGGCGATCATCTCCGCCGACAGACCCTGCGGAACCAGCCGGTGGTCGTAGCGGTCGCTCATGCGTGGACCGAACGGTACGCCGGGACCCTGTGCATTTGATCCCATCGGGACCCGGGTCATCGATTCGATGCCGGCAGCCACGACAACGTCGTACGCACCGGCCATCACTCCCTGGGCTGCGAAGTGGGCAGCCTGCTGGGACGAGCCGCATTGACGATCGACCGTCGTGCCCGGGACCTCCTCGGGATAGCCGGCCGCCAGCGCGGCATTGCGGGCGATGTTTATCCCCTGCTCTCCGGTCTGCGTGACGCATCCCATGATCACGTCGTCGATGCGGCCGGGGTCGAGGTCGTTGCGCTCGACGACTGCCTTGAGCGCCTCCGACGCCAGATCCACCGCATGCAGGTCCTTCAAGAAACCGCCGCGCCTTCCAACCGGGGTACGCACGGCATCGACGATCACGGCATTCCTCATGAGGGCTCCTTCGTCCACGTGTGAGGTACATCGTACGCCGCAACGAGCCGGCCGGCCGCCGTGACCCTCCACCGTCTGGCATCATCGGAATACCGACGTATCATGTGGCAAACCAAGGGGATGTAGCTCAGTTGGCAGAGCACCTGCTTTGCAAGCAGGGGGTCGTCGGTTCAAGTCCGATCATCTCCACGCCGGTGGCCTCGGACCACCTTCAATCCGGCCCATCGGGCAGATCCACCGGATGGGCCCTGCGGGTCAGCTGGTATGATCCAGTCCCTCACGGGCCCATAGCTCAGCTTGGTTAGAGCGCATCCCTGATAAGGATGAGGCCCCTGGTTCAAGTCCAGGTGGGCCCACGACGAAAACCCCTGTATGCAGGGGTTTTCGCAGATCCTTCTTCCCCGGTCGCCCGTCAACCAACCGTCGCGGCGGTGACCGTGCCTCCGGTGATCGTCAGGTTGACGCGCGAGGTGCTGTAGTCGTCGGTCGCGGGGAACTGCTCGCCGTCACGAGAAACTACCCGCACCTCCCAGCCGCGCTCTGCGGCCACGGCCAGCGCCTCGTCCTCAGAGAGCCCCACGAGAGCGGCGGCATCCGCTTCGCTGATCGCCGTATCGTCGTACACGACATCAGGAGGCAGCGGAGCAGGCTCGTCTATCGCCGGATCGACCAGGGCGTATTCGACGATCAGGTACTCGTCCGTGACCGCGGGCACCGTGTAACGGCCACCGTCGGCGTCCAGGAACGTGAAAGCCGGGAGGAGCCAGGCGCTGCCGTCGGAGTCCCACGTCCACCAGAGCTCCTGGCGTACGCTGGTGATGGTCACCTGAACATGCTCCGGCTCGACCGGCAGCGACTCGCAGTCCGCCGCCTCCTCACAGCTCAGTTCCGGAGCTCCGATACCGATGGTGTCCTCCACAAGCGGCATGATGCCGCCGTAGTAGCCGTCCTGCAGGCGGGCAACGGCAGTTTCCAGATCGATGAGCGGATACGGTCCCACCTCGACCGGTTGAGCCAGCACGCCTCCCGCGTAGTCGAGACGGCCCTCGGCGCCGAAGCCGAAGTACCAGCCGATCGGCGAGACCGACTCGTTCAGCCGTTGCATCGCCGACACGGATGCAAACCACTCGTCCGCGTAGACCTCGAGTTCGAAATCGGCCGGATCTGCACCGACCTTGCGGAGCAGCTCTACCGCCCGGGAGCGGGCTTGTTCCGACGTCAGCACGCCGGTGGGGGGCTTTGGCTCCTCGTAAACGCATTCCTCGGCCGGATCACCGGAGGCACCGGACTCGTCGCCCGGCTCGACGGAAGGCACAACGGCGTCGCTACCGTCGTCCACGGGAGCCACCTCCGTGACCGTGGCACACTCCACCCTCGTGGCGGTCACCGGCGCATACGGGGCGTTGAACCACCAGCTGAGCTGCCCGTCCGCCGCGACCCACAAGGCCGGCCCGGAGCCGTCGTCCGGACCCACCGTCCAGCCCCCTCCCTGCTCGACCGACCTCTCGACGGGATCGCCCTCCACCCCGAGTGCCGCGGCTATCTGGGCTATGCGGTCCATGTCGGGGACGGCGTCCGGCGGGTACTGCCATCCATTGGCCTCAACGGGAAGAGGAGACAAGCCGGTTCCGACGACGAAGTCGTAGACCACCCAGGGGGCGATCATTCCCATGCTTGGCGCAGCTTCGCCGACGGCAAGGGTATCGGCAGCTTGCAGGCCAGGCCCGGCGGGACCGGAGCCGGCACCACCCGAGACATGAACGGGTATCGGGGCCATCAACTCCGGGGAAGAGGTGGATTGCGTCGCGCCGTCCGCGCAGGCAGACAGCATCAAGGCCGTTGCCAGGCCCAACGCAACTAGCGGTCTTTGAAGGTATCGGTCGTATGTCATACAGATTGGACGGCGCACAGCACGTCCTGGTTCCCGGGCCGTCGAACCGGCAGCCCTCTTCCTCCCGGATCTGACGGCGCGCACGCCCCCGAACGCCTTGCGCCCTCCCCCGACTACCCTCTCCCGAATGGCATTCGACATGGGCGCACTCGAGAGGGGATGTTTGCTTCTCGCCGATATCTCGGGATACACCGAGTACATGGGCGGAAGTGAACTCATGCACGCCCAAGACGTCGTCGCAGACCTCCTGGAGACGATCGTCGGCACCATCGAACCGGTGTTCAAGCTCTCGAAACTCGAGGGCGACGCCGCATTCGCCTACGCAGATCGGGCGTCCATCAATCCGGCGATCGTTCTGGACACCGTCGAGTCGGCCTATTTCGCATTCCAGAAGCGGCTGCGGGACATCACCCACTCGACGACTTGCGAATGCAACGCCTGTATTCGCATCCCAAGCCTCGACCTGAAATTCTTCGTCCACGACGGCGAATACGTAGTGCGCCATATCGCCCGTTCCGAGGAACTCGCCGGGCCGGACGTGATCCTCGTTCACCGCCTGATGAAGGGCACGTCGGGCGCCACGGTCGGAATACCCGCCTACGCCGTGTTCACGGCAACGACACTCGAGACGATGGGGATGGATCCCGCCATCCTCGGATTCGTCTCGCACACCGAGAGCTTCTCCGACATCGGCGACGTGCCCGTCTACGTCCACGATCTGACCACCCGGTGGGCGCTCGAGAAGGAACGGAGCCGGGACTTCATCGCCGGCGACCAAGCCGCTCACGAGAACACGATTGAGACGACGGCTCCGCCGCCCCTCGTTTGGGAGTACCTGACCAGCCCCACGAAGCGGATCCTCTGGCAGAAGCACGTCACCGGCGTCGAAACCCAAACGGAAGGCCGTTTCGGGCTGGGGAGCATCAACCACTGCATGCACGGAGCCGACATAACCATCGAGCACGTGGCCGACTGGAGACCTTTCACCTACATCACCACCCGCTACGAGGGTGAGGGCTACGAAGGCGTGCGAAGGCTCGGCTTCACCTACCAGTTGGACGAGATGGGATCGGGCACGAGGCTCACGACCAGGATCGAAAGCCCGGGAGACGAGCAGTGGGCCGTCATCGGAGAAGGGCTGGCCGAAATCACGGTCGCCAACACTCAACACCTGCTCGAGGAACTCGAGAAAGCCACCCGCCAGGCGACCTGATGTCCGGCCTCTGATGCTCTAGGTTGTCGCGGACGACGGACGGAGAAACGAAATGGACGGGATGCTCGATTGGGGCATCGACGTGGTCCTGTGGTTCCAGCAGACCAGCCCTGCTCTCGATGGCCTCTTCAAGTTCCTCACGTTTCTCGGAGACGAAGAGTTCTATCTCGTTCTCCTGCCGCTCGTCTACTGGAGCATCGATCGTGCAACCGGCGTCAGGTTGATGCTCATTGCCTTGTTCTCCAGTCTCGTGAACGCCACCGCCAAGGAGCTCGGAGGACAGCCCCGGCCGTTCGGATACGACGATCGCGTCGTCCCTCTGGTCGATGCCGGCGGATACGGTCTACCCAGCGGCCACGCGCAGGGAGCCGTCGTCGTATGGGGCTTCATCGGCCTCGAGGCCCGCCGCCGGTGGATGTGGGCGGTTGCCGTCGCTCTGATGCTGGGCATCGGGCTGTCGCGGATCTACCTCGGCGTCCACTTCCCGACCGATGTATTGGGCGGGGCAATACTCGGGCTGGCTCTGCTCTTCGCCTGGAAACGGTACGGCCACCGCGCCGAGCGCTGGTTCTGTGCCCTGACGACTGCCGCACAGTTGCTGCTGGCGGCTGCCGTACCGCTCGTCGTGATGATGGCGTTCCCCGCCGAGGACGTCGTGACCGCCTCGGCGACGTTCCTCGGAATGAGCACCGGTGTGGTTCTCGAGCGCCGCCACCTCGGCTTCGAGACGGCCGGCCCCATTACGTCGAGAGCCCTCCGGTTCCTGGTCGGCGGTCTGCTCCTGGCGGGATTGTGGCTCGGCCTGCGCACTCTCTTCGCCGGCCTCGAGCCCGCCCTGCTTCTCCGGCTGGTCCGTTACGCGCTCGTGGGCTTCTGGGGAGCGTTCGGTGCCCCGTGGCTATTCCTGCGCCTCTCCCTGGCCGATCGAGCCACTTCACCGGTAAACGAGTGAATCCTCCCGATATCGGGAGGATTCACCTCAGTTCCCCACAACCCCCTCAAACCTATACCACCTGCCGCGAGATTGCGGGGAAGCCCCACGACAGCGAGCGCCCGGGTTGGAATCCGGACGCTCGTGCCCGAGCCCGGGCAGTCGCGAACACGCCGGAAGAGTCCTTGGGGAACCACGTGCTCTCCCTGCCCGGAAGGCCTCCTCGGTCCAATCGAACCCAAGGTACCAACTCGCCCCCAAATACTACGCAGAGTGGCCGCCTGGGGGAATGGGTCGTCCGGCCCATTTCGCCGGGCTTCTGACTTTCTCAGCAATACTGATGCTCTCAGGCAACCACAGTATTGCTGAGAAATGTATCCGGCCTGGGAGGGAGCCCTACACTCACTCGATGTGAAGTCACGATCTCTGCTTCTCCTGGGTGGAATCCTCGCCGCAGCCCTGGTGCTGGCATTTCGGGCGCGGCAGACAACTCCGCCTGCAGTCCCGTCTGGAACGTGGACACCCAGCAACCAATGAGGATCGCGCTTGCCGCTTCCGGTTCGCTGGGCCTGAGGTCCGGGCGGGTGCTTCTGGCCGACGCGCGTATCGGCTCGCTCGGAGTGCTGGGCAGGCAGTTCCAGTCCCAGGACTCGCGGGTCGTTTCAATCGATTCTCTCGACGGCTGGGACCTGGTCGTATCCGATGCTTCACCGGGCGAGGCTCCGTTCGAGGAGGCTCTCCGCACCGGGATCCCCCTCATCTCCCCTCACACCGCCGAAGAACTCGCAGAGGTAGCTGGAAGCGCCCCCATGCTCGCCGCGGCGTCTCCCCGCTCGGGACTGCCGGCTGCGCTCGTTATCGAGGCTATGGGCCGCCTGGACGCCGTTACGGCCGCCTCAGTTGCGATCACCGTCCCGGCCAGGCGAATCCCACATCGTTTCGCCGTGTCGTTCCCGACTCCCGTCGGCGGCCTGTGGTCGGAGAGAACCGACGCGCCCGTCTCGATCCCCAACGTTCCGCACTTTTTCGAGGCCCCCTACGACGGGCCGCTCTTCGGGATCACGGTGAGCGCCGAGGGAACCATCGCCGGGGAGTCGGCCACGGTCGTGCGCGGCATCGTCGACGATCCCGAGTTTCTCGCGGCTATCGCATTGGCCGGGGCTGCTTTGATGCTGATCGATGGCGCATTGCCCGACGGGACCACCGAGGTGCAGGACGAAGCTGCCTGCTATCTCGAAGCTTGTGCCGGCGCCGGAATGGGCGTGGCGTCGTTCAACCCCGGGTCTTAGCTACTTCCTGCGTGGGCTCGTCGAGGATCACCGACGGCTTCGCCGGGGGCGGAACCCCGTTCGAGGGCCAACCGGCCGGCACCCGGGGCTGGGGAGCCGACGGAACGTTCATCGTCTCCTCCAACACGACGACCTCGATGCCGCCGACCACATCGCTGACCAGGTTGTACATGACTGCGGTCAACGTCGTCATACCGGTCATGAACACGGTCCAGGCAATCGCCAGGAAGACGGAAGACCGGAGCAGTTGCTCGCTGTCCGGAATGATGTTGGTCGAGTCGAAGAGGGCCAGTTCTGCGAAGAAAGTCTCGATCTTCTGAGGGATCTCAACGGCATTGATGACGGACCATACGATCACGAGACCGAGCACCAGAGCGAGACCCATGACGGTGTACAACACCAGCGAGACCTTCAAGACGGTCCACGGATCGAATTTTCTGATGATTCTGCGTACCCGTCTCACCGACGTCATCGCACTCCTTGCTGAACGCCGCGATTGTACCGGCATCTGGCGATTGTCCGGGGGATACCGTCTCGTTCAACGTCCTGCGAACGCGCCCGGTTCCCGAACGGGGCCCGTTTACTCTTCGTCGTTCTCGACCGGAGCGAAGGCACTGACCGATACCCCTTCCGGCAATCTGATCACCTTGACGCCGCTTGCCTCGCGTTTCTGCCGGCTGACAGAGTCGACCTTCGTCCGGATGGCGACGCCGTTGGAGGCGATCACGAACACCTCCATGCCCTTGGTCACGGCCCGTGCCCCCGCGACGATGCCGCGCACTTTGGTCAGCTTGATCGACTTCACGCCTATTCCGCCCCGCTTCTGGTCGCGGAACTGATCCATTGCGGTCCGTTTCCCGTAGCCGCCGGAGGTGAGGATCAGCACATGGTCTCCGTCGGCGCTCGATGCCGCCGCCACGACCCGGTCTCCTGCCCTGAGCTTGATTCCGCGCACACCCTGGGTAGCCCGTCCCATCGGACGGAGCTCGGACTCCTTGAAGCGGATACCCATTCCGTTCTCGGTGAAGATGAGCAGATCGTTGTCGCCCATCGTCGTCCGAACCGCCACCACCTCGTCTCCCGCCTGGAGCTTGATGGCAACGAGGCTCGACTGGCGCGAGTCGTACTCGCTGAACAACGTCTTCTTCACCACACCCTTGCGAGTCACCATCACCAGGTAGCGCGAAGTTTCGTAGTCCCGGGTATCGACGATGGCCTCGACCCTCTCGTCCGGCTCAATTGGCAGGACCGCCTGGGCCAGCACACCCTTGGCCGTGCGCGCCTGGCGCGGAATGGCATGGGCCTTGATCCGGTGCACTTTTCCTTTGTTCGTGAAGAACAGGAGATACGCATGAGCGGTCGTATGGACCATATGGTCGACGACGTCGTCCTCGCGCAGCTCTGCGGCCTTCACTCCCCTGCCGCCGCGTCCCTGTAGCCGGTAGGCGCCCGCCAGGACGGACTTCAAGTAGCCGCCGTTGCTCACCGTGACAATGAGCTCGTCGTCTGCGATCAGGTCCTCCAGGGAGAGGTCACCCTCATCGACAACGATCCGCGATCTCCGCGGCTCGGCGAACTTCTCCCGGATCTCGATCAACTCCTCCTTGATGATGGCCCTGCGCAGCAGCGGGTCGGCCAGAATCGCCTCGAGTTCGGCGATGATCGCGTGCTGCTCCGCCAGCTCTGCCCGCAGCTTCTCGGTTTCGAGGGCGGTGAGCCTCCGGAGGGGCATGTCGAGGATTGCGTTCGCCTGAATCTCGCTGAGCCGGAACCGCTCCATCAAGGCTTCCCGCGCGCTCGAGGTATCCGAGGACCCTCGAATGATCCTGACGACCTCGTCGATGTTGTCGACGGCGACGATCAGTCCCTCGAGGATATGGGCGCGGGCCTTCGCCTTGGCCAGACGGAACTGGGTCCGCCGCTCGATGACCTCCATCTGATGATCGAGGTAGTAGCCGATCAGCTCACCGAGGTTCAACGTCCTCGGGATGCCGTCCACCAGGGCGACGGTATTGACGCCGAAACTGTCCTGCAGCTGGGTCATCTTGAAGAGCTGATTGAGCACGACCTGCGGAACGGCGTCCTTCTTCAGCTCGATCACGAGACGGGTACCCACCCGCGCTGATGAGTCGTTGCGCAGATCGGAGATCCCCACGATCTTCTTCTCGTGAACCAATGCGGCGATCTTTTCGAGCACCCTGTCCTTGGAGACCTGATAGGGAAGCTCCGTGACGACGATTGCGTTGCGGCCCTTCCGCACCTCCTGCACGTCGGTGACGGCCCGCATCTTGACCGACCCGCGTCCGGTCGTGAGCGCTTCCCGGATCCCGGCCGTTCCCACGATGTAGGCACCCGTCGGAAAATCGGGCCCCTTCACAAACTGCATCAGGTCCTCGACCGACGCGTCGGGATTGTCGATCGCGTAGACGCAGGCGTCGATGATCTCACCGAGGTTGTGCGGAGGGATGTTCGTTGCCATTCCCACCGCGATGCCCTGGGACCCGTTGACGAGCAGGTTCGGGAACCTGGAAGGCAGAACCGTCGGCTCCTGATGCTCACCGTCGTAGTTCTCCGCGAAATCGACCGTGTCTTCAGCGATGCTCTCCAGCAGCTTGGTGGAGATCGGGGCTAGGCGGCACTCGGTGTAGCGCATCGCGGCCGGTGGATCGTCGATGGTCCCGAAGTTTCCCTGCGGATCGACGAGCGGGTGGCGAAGCGAGAAGGCCTGGCCCAGGCGGACCAGCGCGTCGTAGATAGCGTCGTTCGAGTGAGGATGGAACTTGGCCATCGTGTCACCGACGACGGTGGCGCTCTTCTTGTGGCGCGAACCTGCCCCCATGTTCGCTTCGTTCATCGCGTAGATGATCCGCCGCTGAACGGGCTTCAACCCGTCGCGGACGTCCGGCAGGGCCCTCGATACGATGACGGACATGGCGTAGTCGACGAACGACTGTGCCATCTCATCGTTGATGTCTATCTCGCGGATATTCCCGTGTGGATCGGTCATGCGGTCCTCTGCTCAGATGTCCAGGAAACGGACGTCTTTGGCGTTTTGCTGGATGAAGGCCTTGCGCTCTGCAACGTCGTCTCCCATCAGGGTCGTGAAGATCTCCTCGGCCCTGGCTGCGTCTTCGAGTTCGACCCGGATGAGCGTGCGCGTTTCTGGATTCATGGTTGTTTCCCACAACTCGTTGGCGTTCATCTCGCCGAGGCCCTTGAACCTGGTGGGGTTGACCTTCGGATGGTCTGTGCGGAACTCTTCCAGCGCGACGTCGTCCTTCAGATAGTGAACCTGGGACCCGACCTTCACGCGGTAGAGCGGTGGCTGCGCCACATACACATAGCCGGCTTCTATCAGGCCGCGCAGGTGGCGGAACAACAGCGTCAGGAGAAGCGTGCGAATGTGCGCGCCGTCGACGTCGGCGTCGGTGAGCATCACGATCTTGTGATACCGGGCTTTGGTTACGTCGAACTCCTCACCGATTCCGGTTCCAGAGGCAGTGATGATCCCTTGCACCTCGTTGTTCTGAAGCGCTCGCGCCAGGCGGGCCTTCTCAACGTTGAGGATCTTTCCCCTGATCGGCAGGATGGCCTGGGTCACAGAGTCCCGGCCCTCTTTGGCCGGGCCGGCGGCCGAGTCACCCTCCACGATGAAGAGCTCGCTCAACGCCGGGTCACGGGAAGAACAGTCGACCAGCTTGCCGGGGAGGCTGGTCGACTCGAGAAGCGACTTCCTCCTGGTCAGCTCCCTGGCCTTGCGGGCCGCTTCACGGGCCTTGGAGGCGGTTATGCACTTGTCGACGATGCGCCGTGCTTCCGCGGAGTTCCTCTCCAGCCATTCCGGAAGCATCTGATTCAGAGCCTTTTCTACATACGACCGGATCTCCGTGTTGCCGAGCTTCGTCTTCGTCTGACCCTCGAACTGCGGCTGCCTCACCTTGACCGAGATCACCGCGGTTAGCCCCTCGCGGATGTCCTCACCGCTGAGGTTCACTTCCTTCTCCTTGAGGATGTTCTTGGAACGCGCGAAGTCGTTGATCGCTTTCGTGAGCGACTTCCGGAAGCCCTCCTCGTGAGTTCCGCCCTCGTGGGTGTTGATGTTGTTGGCGAAGCTGAGGACGGTTTCGTTGTACGACCCGGTCCACTGCATCGCAATCTCGAGTTCCGAATCGTCAGCCTCGTGGTCGAAGTAGACGATGTGGGCGTGCAGAGGTTCGCGATTGGAGTTGAGGTGCTTGACGAAGTCGATCAAGCCGCCCCTGTAGAGGAAGGTCTTCTCCGGCCTCTCCTCGTCCCGCTCGTCGGTGAGGCGGATCTCGAGGCCCTTGTTGAGAAAGGCCATCTCACGAAGCCGGGACGCGATCGTGTCGTAATGGAACTCGGTCGTCTCGGTGAAGGTCTTCGGGGAGGGCCAGAATGAGATGGTGGTACCGGTACGCCGCGCCGGGCGGATCTTCTTGACCTTGCCGCTGGGCCGACCGTCGTTGAACGTCTGTGCCCAGAGGAACCCATCCCTCACGATCTCGGCTTCGAGGCGCGTGGACAGCGCGTTCACCACCGAAACTCCGACGCCGTGCAGGCCGCCGGAGACCGTATATGCCCCTTGCTCGAACTTGCCGCCGGCGTGCAGCGTTGTGAGAACGGTCGTCAGTGCCGAGTCCTTGGTCTTCTTGTGGTTGTCGACCGGAATCCCGCGACCGTTGTCCCTGACGCGCACTCCCCCATCCGCGAGCAGCGTGACGTCGATTCGCGTACAGAATCCTGCCATCGCTTCGTCGACGGAGTTGTCCACGACCTCCCACACCAGATGGTGCAGGCCGCGTGGCCCGGTCGAGCCGATGTACATTCCGGGCCGGCGGCGAACGGCCTCGAGACCCTCGAGGACGGTGATATCGCCAGCGTCATAGGACGATGGATTTGGGGCAGTCACAGGACTCCTTCAGCGTTCATCGATCTCAATAAACGGGGCCGTCAAACGGCCCTAGCGAACGCGATTTACAATGGTGTGATTATAGCGGTTTCGGGTGCCTTTCCCAAGCTCCCTGAAGGCCGAAATCGCCATGTTTTACGCCTTCAACGCGACGGCGGAGGCCGCACCGTCACGCCGGTCACCGCCCCCTCCCCGAATCGCTCGTCCAGGCGTCTCAACAGGTCGCCAACCGAGTACCTGAGGAAGCGAACCGCAGTGGGAGAGGCGGCCTCTACGATCAGCTCGCCGTCCTTGACGACCACCGGATTCGATGCACCTGCCCAAGGTGCTCCGGCAATAGCCTCCCATTCCTCCATCAGCGTCAAGGTCAGGTCGACCCGGTCGAGTCCCATGGATCCCAACACGGACCGCAGCAGCGCGCCGACGGAATGGAGGTCGTTCATTTGATGCTTCCGTTTCCGACGGTCCACACATGGCCTTCGATCGGAACCTCTTCGAAACGAGCGGTCGAAATGAACGTCTGGGCTGCCGGCAGCGCCCCGGCCAGTGCGTCGGCCCGCTCCCGATCCAGTTCCGAGAACACGTCATCCAGCAACAGCACCGGGGGTTCGCCGATCGCGGCGGCGATCGCCTCGTGAGAAGCAAGCCGCATGGCCAGCATCAGCGTGCGCTGTTCGCCCTGGCTTGCCTTCGACCTGGTATCCCGCCCGTTCAAAAGGACAACAGGTTCGTCCCGGTGGGGCCCGACCGTGGTCACCCGCCGGTCCCGATCGATGCGGTCTCGCTCTTCGAGTGCTGCACGCAGCAGGTGCTCCCTTTCAGAGAGTTCCGGGGCGGTGGAAAGCACTCCACCCCAACCCGAAATGTACTCATAGGTCACGTCGGCTTCATCTCCGGCCAGTCTCTCATAGGTCGGCCTGACCCAGGGCTCGAGGGCTTCCACCGTCTGGGCCCGGCGCTCCATCACCTTCGCGCCTGCCTGTGACATTCTTTCGTTCCAGACGCTCAGCGTCGTCGGGTCCGCATCCCTACCTTCCTGACGGAGCAACGTGTTCCTTTGCCGAACGGAGCGCTCGTACTCCTGCTGATCGAGGTAGGCGCCGGGCCACAACTGCACCGCGGTTCTATCCAGGAAGTCTCGACGATACGCCGGCCCTCGCTTCACGATGTCGAGATCGTCCGGCAGGAACACCACAACGCGGAGGTGCCCCAGAAGGTCGCCGGATCGTCGCGGCCGCTGGCGGTTGACCTGCACCCGCCGCCTTCCCCGGCGTGGGATCTCGACTTCGATCAGCGAGGAGCTATCGCCACGGCGGACCGTTCCCCTCACGACGGCCGCCTCAGCATCATCGCTGACCAAAGCCGCATCTGCCGCGTTTCGGAACGACTGGAGGGATGCGAGATAGGCGACCGCCTCGAGTACGTTCGTCTTGCCGGACCCGTTCTCCCCGACGAGGACATTGATGCCGGGTTCCGGCTCCAGCCGCACGTGCGGGTACGAGCGAAATCCGGTCAGCTCGACCCAGTCGACGCGCAAGTCAGATCCGGACGGGCATCAACAGATAGAGGAAGTCCTTGGCGTCGACGCCCCGAATAACGCTGGGCTTGAGGCCGTCGATGACCTGGATCTCGACCCTGTCGTCCTCGATCGCCGACACACCATCGGCCAGGTAGCGGGGATTGAAGGCGATCAGAACCTCTGCGTCCTCTCCGGAGAACTCGCCCGGCAAGTGCTCTGCCTCTCCGCCGACATCCTGGCGGGTGACGGTCATCTCGACGCCACCCTCCATGAGCTTCAGACGCACGGGAATGTGATCCTCGGCTACGAGGGCCGCCCTGGAGAGCGCCTCGAGCAGCGCTCCCTTGCCGACTATCACTCGATTCGGATAGGACTCCGGGAGAAGCTGCTGATAGTTGGGGAAACTACCCTCGATCAGCCGGAGGGCGAGTGTTCCACGATCCGAGCCGAAGGCGGCCTCACGCGTTCCCAACGCCATCCGGACCTTGGAGGAACCCACGGTCCTGCTCAGCTCCCGCAGTCCCCTCGCCGGGATCAGCCCCGTGGACGCCGGAGTGACTCCCGGAAGGTCCCTGACCGCCAGGCGGTATGAATCCGTCGCCACGAGACGGGTCCCTGCGCCGGTGGACTCCACCAGCACGCCGGTGAGGATGGGCCTGGCCGAGTCTCCGCTGGCGGCAATGGACACCTGTGCGACGGCTGCAGAGAGCAGGTCACCGTCGAGCTCGATCGACTCGGAGAAGTCCGGGTCCGCCAGTTGGGGGTACTCGTCCACCGGCAACTCCCGGAACTTGAAAGCCGGACCGGCTCCCAATATCTCCACCTCGCCGTCGTTGGAACCAAGCGTCACGGCTCCCTGCGGCATCTTGGAGACCGCTCCGTCGGCGAGTTTGGCCGGGATTACGGTCGATCCTTCCTCGAGGACCTCGACCTCTGCCGTTGTACGAACGGTGATCTCGAGATCGGTGCCGGTCACTCGCAGGGTCTTGCCACTGACCTCGCACAAGACCCCCTGGAGAATCGGCAGCGCTGCTCGTGGTCCGACGGCTCGGACAGCACGAGAAAACACATCGGCGAGATCGTCTCGTTCCGCTCGGATACGCACGGATGTCTATCCCTTCTGATATTCAATAATTACGGTAGTAGTAGTAATAGGCCTTGTGGATTGTTGAGAACCCACACATAAGGCCTGGTCGTGAACCCTTTCCAGTGCCCACAAGGATTGGGGACAACCGGGAGGATGCTCACAGGGGTGGCCAGCGTAGACCAGAACGTGTGGATAGGACTCACGTTGTCCGCAGCTCCTGGGACAGCGCGGTCACCCGCTCGAAGACGGAGTGATCGGTCTGGAGGAGTCCCTTGACCTTGTCGACCGCGTGCAAAACGGTTGAGTGATCCCGATTGAACAGCAGGCCGATCTGTGGAAGAGAGAGGTCGGTGAGCTCCCGGCACAGGTACATGGCCACCTGACGAGCAAGGACGAGCGGTTGGCGACGGCTCTTGGCGCGCAGATCGGCGGCGGAGAAGCCAAATCCTGCTGCGGCGCGATCCATTATCTGATCGGCGGTCAGGGGGCGCGGCGGCGACGACGGGACCAGGTCCTGGAGAACATCCTGAGCCATCTCGAGGTTCACCAGCTGCCCGGTGAGACCGGCGAAGGCACTAACTCTCGTCATCGCCCCTTCGAGCTCGCGGATGTTGTCTGCGACGTTCTCGGCGATGAAGAGCAGCACGTCCTCGGGCAGCGGATGAGGAAGCGACTCCAGGTTCATCCGGAGAATCGCCAGGCGCGTCTCGACGTCCGGCGGCTGGATATCGGTCAGCAAACCCCACTCGAAGCGACTCCGCAGGCGATCTTCCAGTGTCCTCAAGTGACGCGGATGGCGATCAGAGCTGATGACCATCTGTTTTCCAGATTCATACAGGTTGTTGAAGGTGTGAAAGAACTCTTCGAGGATCTGTTCTTTGCCTTCGAAGAATTGAACGTCGTCGAGCAGGAGGACGTCGGTGGTGCGATACCGGGTCTTGAACTCATCCATTCGCTTGCTGCGGATGCCGTCGATGAACTCATTGAAGAAGTTCTCCGACGAGACGTAGCGTACGACACGGTTGTCGTCGAGTTCCAGTACATGGTGGCCGACGGCTTGAAGGAGGTGCGTCTTGCCGAGGCCGGCGCCTCCGTAGATGAACAGAGGGTTGTAGTGGGTGCCGGGCTGCTCGGCCACTGCCATGGCCGCGGCATGGGCAAAGCGGTTGGATTGGCCGACTACGAAATGCTCGAATGTGTAGCGGGGGAGCAAACGGCTTCCGGGCCGGTTGAGCCGCCGGTCGGCCGGCCGAGGGCGGGGAGGAAGGTCCGGCTCGGCTACCTCCGGTTCGGGGTCCTCGTCGAAGGGAAGGGTCATGGTTCCCGTCTCTAGTTGCACGGCGACACCGGGTCCGAATATCGCCAGGGCGGCCCCTTCGATGGCCTCGAGGTGCTTGTCCGCTATCCAGCGCCGGTGGAAATCGCTCGGCGCAACCAGGGTCAGTTCCTCATCGACCGGTTCTCGGAGGTCCAAAGGGGCGAGCCACGTTTGCCACGTAACTGGGGAGACCCGATCCTGCAAAGCGGTGCGGAACGAACTCCAGGCGCCTGTTGCCGATTGCGTCTGTGTCAACGCTCTCCTCCAACTTCCTCACTAACAATGTCCACAGGTCTTTCCACACCATGTGGAGAAGCCTTGCCGCCGGCCGGAGCGCAGACCGTTCGGGGAGCGGGCCGCGCACGGCTACATATGTTTCAGCACGAGGGAAGTGCCCGGTGGTTCAATGTCCTGCCGGCGGAGGCGGAGTATATGGCTTCAGCACCCACCTCCTCAAGACTGCGAAATCTGTGCTTGTGGACTACTTGTGTACGGCGGGTGCGATACCATTTAGCCTGGTCAGGGCACATATTCGGCTCGCCTAGACTGAGCAAAGAGGCCCGATTTGTGGACAATTCGGGCGGAAACGGGTTTTCGCGTGTTAGCCAAATTTCTCGCGGAGCGAACACAAGTACGGTCTGCGTGCCCGGCGGCCTTTGACAAAGGGTGCTCTCCCTCCGTAACCTTCCGCCACCTCTTCCGATTCGGAGACTCCCTCGATGAAACGCACATACCAACCAAACGTGCGCCGACGCAACAAGAAGCACGGGTTTCGCGGCAAGATGCGAACCCGGGCGGGTCGCGCCATTATCAAGCGCCGCCGCCAAAAAGGCCGGAAGCGAATCGCCGTCTGAGGCGGTGTACCTCTCGCTGCGGACCGCTACCCAGTTTCAAGATGTGTTTCGACTCGGAACCCGCCGCCGCTGTGGCGGGGTGTTGGTCGTCCAGGCGCCCGGGCCATCCGGACCCCCGCGGGTCGGGTTTGTGGTCGGGCGCAAGGTAGGAGGCGCCGTGCAACGCAACAGAGCGAAGCGGCGACTCCGGGAGGCGGTACGGAACGTACCGCTCGAGCAAGGGACCGACTATGTGATAGTCGCTTCCGAGGCGGTCGTTCACACCCCGTTCGACCGTCTGACCAGATGGCTCACAGAGGCCATCGCCAGTGAGGAGACAGAGGCGTGACAGATACGAGGGCCGGCTTCGGCCCCGCAGGTTTGGCCCAGGGCTTGATCCGGGTCTACCAGAAGGCGCTCTCCCCCGTTCTGGGGAGGAACTGCCGGTATCAGCCGACGTGTTCTCGCTACACCTACGAGGCGATTGGCCGATTCGGTCTTCTCCGAGGAGGATGGATGGGGATTCGCCGCATTGGACGCTGTCACCCCTTCAAAGAGGGTGGATTCGATCCAGTTCCTGAAAGAGAGGAGACCAGCTGATGGGTGCCTTCTTCGATGGCATCAAGGATGTGCTGGGATGGTTCCTCGGAGTGTTCTACGACGTCGTCCCGAACTATGGGGTCGCGATCATCATGCTGACGATCCTGATCAACCTGGTTTTGTTCCCGCTCACCTTGAAGCAGACACGATCTACCAGAGCCTTCCAGACGATCCAGCCCGAGATCAAACGTCTCCAGGCCAAGTACAAGGACGATTCTCAAACGCTCCAACAAGAGATGATGAAGATACAGAAGGAGGCAGGGGCAACGCCGGGAGGGTGCCTGATTCCCCTCCTCGTGCAGATGCCGATCTGGTTCGCGTTGTTCCGCGTGCTCAGGGGAGCGGCGCTGGCCGACACGATCGGAGACTCGGGCATTCCAGCATCTTCCAGGCTCTACGAGGATCTGGTTGCGGGAGGAGGCCACTTCCTCGGTATGGAGCTGGGTTTCCATCCGTCGGACGTGTACTCGGCTGAGGGACTGGTTGCGACGATCCCCTATCTCCTCCTCATTGCCCTCATGGTTGGGGTTCAGTTCGTTCAGCAGTGGCACGCACAGCCGCGAGATGGTCGGCCGCAGGACAAGCAGGCCCAGCAGATGCAGACGATCACGAAGTTCATGCCACTATTCATCGGGTTCATCTCGTGGAGCTTCCCAGCCGGCCTCACCCTCTATTGGGCAACTTCGAACATCTTCAGGTTGGGCCAGCAGGCGCTCATCTTCCGTATGGACGGGCGGCCCGCTCCCCCGCCACAGAAGGAGGAGTCAAAGGAATCAACGACGGAGGGAACCGAGTCGCGTCCGACTCGGTCGCAGGCATCCTCCAAGAAGAAGCAGAGGAGGAGGAGAAGCTAGTGGATTGGGATTGGATTGAGCTGAGGGGTAGGACCGTCGAGGTAGCGGTAGAGGCCGCCCTCGCGGAATTGGGCCTGGATTCGATCGACCTCGCCGACGTGGAAGTGATCCAGAGTCCCGAGAAGGGGTTTCTCGGGATCGGACGTTCAGATGCGATAGTGCGCGTCAGGGCGAAACCAAAGAAGCGCAAGCGCCGGCGCAAGTCGACGGGCGTCCAGGGCAGGAACGGCGCTTCGGGCGGCCGAGAAGGAAGGCCGGCGGGTGGAAACCGGGCAGGTCGAGGCCGGCAAGGTTCAGAGAAGCAGAGTTCGGCCGGCCAAGGTTCGCCGAGGCAGAGTTCGGGCAAACCGCAACGAAGAGACGATACGCCGAAGGCAGATGGAAGGGCAAGACGCCCTCGCCGCCAGGAGGAAACAATGGACCGCAGCGGTGCACCATCGCGCGAGAACAGCTCAGATGAGCCGGAAGCCACGATGGAGGAGCGGGTTCAGGTAGTCCACTCCTTCCTGGAGGGGCTACTCGATTCATTCGGGCTCGACGGCGAAGTAAGGACCAGCGCCGAAGACGGCATCGTCCTCGCGTCTATCGACGGACCTCAGACAGAAGCACTGATCGGTCCAAGGGGCGCAATAATGCAATCCGTGCACGAAATCACTCGAACCGTTGCACAACGCAAGATTCGCGAAGGCACCAGGCTTCGTCTGGACGTCGCCGGCTACGCAGAGCGCCGGCGGGAGGCGCTCCAGATCTATGCGAGGCGCCTTGCAGAGCAGGTGATGGAGGACGGTGGCGAGGTAATGCTGGAGCCGATGAACCCCAGCGACCGAAAGGTGATCCACGACACGGTAGGCGAAATCGACGGGGTGAGCTCCTTCTCCGAAGGAGAGGAGCCCCGCCGCAGCGTCGTGATATCGGCCGACTGACGGTTACCTCACAACCGCCAGGCTGCAGCCAACTGAAACAAAGGGAGGGTCCGGCAAGTCCGGACCCTCCCTTTGTTTCACGTGAAACGTTCCGCAGCACGCGGAGACGTTTCACGTGAAACTATGCTGGTTCTCATGGAACAGGAGCTGAGAAGGCTCGAGAGGGTCACAACATGGGCCGGCGCCACGCTCGACGATGAGCAGATACAGCGCCTGGCTGCATACGCAACCTGGCTAACGGAGGAAGCCATTCCGGCCGGAGGGATTGGGCCGGATGAGGGATCCCGTATCTGGGATCGGCACATCTGTGATTCCCTGGCGTTTGCGGCCGCATGGAGAGACGGCCGGCCCGGGACCGCTGCCGACCTGGGTTCGGGCGTAGGGCTTCCCGGAATCCCTCTGGCCATCTTGTGGCCGGACACCAGGTGGAGCTTGATCGATAGGTCCAGACGAAGAGTCGAACTAGCCCGCAGAGCCATCCGAATCCTCGACGTCGACAACGTTCGTGCGTACGCCGAAGACTTCAGAAGGCATCGCACAGGGCACGAGGCCGTCGTGGCCAGGGGGGTTCTTAGCCCACAACAACTCCTCGAGGACATCGGAGAGGTCCTTTCGCCCGGCGGGCGCATTGCTGTCGGCCTAACGAGGAGCGGGAGTGAGGAGAAGTGGACGGAATCCTGGGGCAAGGTCATCGAGGTTCCGTCCGAGGTCCTTGACGGCGGTGGAAAGATCCTTATCATTGACTCCCGTGACCGATGAAACACATGCTCTCATCGTTGCGATCGCCAACCAGAAGGGTGGGGTCGGCAAGTCGACAACCGCAGTGAACCTCGCGGCGGCTCTTGCATACCAGGGCCAACGGGTTCTACTGGCCGACCTCGACCCCCAGGGCAACGCAACTTCAGGCCTCGGCATCGACAGATCCATGATCGAGGCATCCATGTACGATCTTCTAATAGGAGAGATAACGTTAGTTGACGTTGTGGAACCTACGAGCGTCAGGAACCTGCATGTTGTGCCGGCGACGATCGACCTGGCGGGGGCAGAGATCGAGCTCGTGTCGATGTTCTCTCGCGAGCTGAGACTCAAGAACGCCCTCAAGGATTCGGTCGGCCTCTACGACGTGGTGCTCATCGACTGTCCCCCGTCTCTCGGCCTCCTCACAATCAACGGTCTGGCGGCTGCCGACGAAGTATTCATCCCGATTCAAAGCGAGTACTACGCGTTGGAAGGCTTGAGCCAACTGCTTCGCAACATAGACCTCGTGAAGAACAGCCTGAACCCCGAACTCGAAGTGGGAGGCGTGGTCCTCACAATGTACGACGCCCGGACCAGGCTTTCGGCCGACGTGGCGGCCCAGGTGAGGGACCATTTCGGGGATAGGGCATACAGGACCATCATTCCACGTTCTGTACGGCTCTCAGAGGCGCCTTCCTACGGCGAACCGATCGAGTCCTTCGATCCGATGAGCCGCGGCGCAATCGCCTATCGGGAATTGGGCCGCGAATTCATTCAACGACACAAGACCGAGTAGGGGAGGGAAGCATGCCTGCACGCCGGAGCGGACTCGGTAGGGGACTCGAAGCCCTCATCCCACAACGAGATTCGGTTGATCAGGGATACGCGGTTCTTGCGATCGACCACATCGAACCCAATCCCAACCAGCCGCGGGTAGCATTTGACGACGCTGCTTTAGGCGAGTTAACGGCCTCTATTGTGGAGGTCGGGCTCCTTCAGCCAGTAGTGGTCAGGCCTGTGGACGAAAACCGATACGAGCTGATCGCCGGGGAACGCAGATGGAGGGCGGCCCGTCGTGCCGGCCTGGTCGAGATACCGGCAGTTGTCAGGGCAACCGACGATCAAGGCACGCTGACGGAGGCCCTGATCGAGAACGTGCAAAGAGAAGACCTCGGTCCTCTAGAAGAAGCAGCCGCTTACCGACAACTCCTCGAGGACTTCCAACTCACCCACGAAGAGATCGGAAAGCGCGTCGGTAAGAGCCGAACCTCGGTGACCAACGCCATGCGACTCCTGCAGTTGCCGGCCTCAATCCAGGGGATGCTCGAACGTCGGGAGCTGTCCGCCGGGGCAGCACGCGCCCTCCTGGGCGTCGACGACTTGGCCTTCGCGGAACACATCGCGAAGCGGGCAGCAGAGGACGGATGGTCGGTGAGGCAGGTCGAGGACGCAGTGCGGGTGCGCGCCGGCCAAGCCGACGAGCAACCGCAGCAGAAGGTGAAGCAGGTTCGCCCGGTGGCCATCATCGAACTCGAGCACCGACTCTCCGAGCATCTGGGTACGCCGGTCAACATCCAATACCGGGGCGACAAGGGCAAGGTAGTCATCAAGTTTTCGTCACTTGACGAATTAGAGCGGATCTATCGCGATTTCTACTCTTGATTCGCGGCTTCCACGAAGAAGCCGTTGATCCCGGCAACGATCCCCTTGGCGATCTCCTTTCCCAACCGGGGGTGAGCGACCACCACCGCGGGGGAGCGGGTGTGTTTAAGGATCGGGGCGGCTCGACCGCCTGTCGGGAGATCGAGATGGCCGGCGATCTCGGATGCGAGAAGGGCTCCCGCCTCGCTCCTGCTGCGCGGCGTGGCGAAGAAGTAGACGCCCGGATCGTCCGCTTGAGGGTGCCGTAGCGAGACAATGAAGTCTGCGCCTATGCGGTTGGCTCGACGGGCCCGGATCGGTTCTGTCGTGTAAATGTCGACGCTGCGCGAGAAGGACGGCTTCCCGCCCATGACCTGGAAGATTCCGGCAGCAGCAGAGGCGGCTTCCCAGGCGGCCGCTGCCTCCGTTTCGTCCCTGCAGGACGGATCAAAGCATCCTTTGCTCCCAACGAGAGTCCGGGGAAGGTTTCTCATCCACTCTCGTTCGCGGACCGCCTCCCGTCCCGTCTTTCTCGTCGCCCTCCCCACGAGTCGAAGTTCCGCGATCACACCCGGACCAGCGATTCCATCGACGCCCAGGCCGCGGTTGTTCTGGAAGTCGGTCATGGCAACCGCCGTGTCGGGGCCGAATATCCCGTCGATCTTCCCGGCGTCGAAACCCAGAGCGTTCAACCTTCTCTGCAGCTCCTCGACGTCGTCACCCCGGAGCATCGGGCTGCGGTGATATAGGATGCGGTCGCCGAGACGAAAGCCGGCCTCGTAGAGAGATCGCCATGTCTCCGAGCCGACGATCCCGTCCGGGTCGAGGCCGCGCGCTTCCTGGAAGGCGCGGACGGCTCCGGCGGTTCCCTCCCGGAACTCACCGCGTGGATCCGGGGAGCAGTCGAAGCCCAAAGACAAGAGCCGACCCTGGATATCACGGATCGGCTCGCCGGAATCTCCGATCCGATACAGCCGCATCGCGTAAACGTATCACGTACCGACACGCTACAAGCATCGGGCGTGAGGAGCTCCGGCCGGGTTCCGATGCGGCCAGCTCATCCGGGAGGTCGACGTCGAACCGACGACACGGGGCGCGGCCACCCACCCGTACCCGTGCTGCCGCCCTCCTTCGGGCCTAGGCGATGAACTCGGCCAACTCCTTGAGCATCTGATGCTTGGGGCGTGCGCCGACGATGGTCTTCGCCTTCAGGCCGTCCTTGAACACGATCATGGTGGGGATGCTCATCACCCCGTAGTCGGCCGCGGTCTGGGGGTTCTCGTCGATGTTGAGCTTGGCGAGAACCAGCTTCTCGGAATACTCCCCGGCGATTTCGTCGAGAATGGGCTCGACCATCTTGCACGGACCGCACCATTCGGCCCAGAAGTCGACGATGACGGCCTTGTCACCGGAGATAGCGTCTTTGAATGTGGCGTCGTTGACGGTGATGCTGTTTGTCATGGGTCCTCCTCAGGATCTACTACGTCCGGCAGGGCGGAGCGTCAGTGCTGTTCGGCGAGCCAGCGCTCAGCGTCGATTGCCGCCTGACATCCTGTGCCGGCAGCCGTGATCGCTTGCCGGTATACATGGTCGGCGACGTCGCCGGCGGCAAAGATACCGGCGACTGTGGTGGCAGTCGAACCGTCTCCACGAAGCTTGATGTAACCGGCTTCGTCCAATTCGAGCTGACCCTCGAATATCTCGGTGTTGGGTGTGTGTCCGATGGCGACGAAGTAGCCGTCGGACGCCATCTCGGTCTCCACGCCGGTCAGGACATTCCGGATGCGAACTCCCGTCACCTCGTCCTCGCCGAGGACTTCTTCGACGACGGTATCCCAGAGAACGTCGATCTTCTCATGTTCGAGCACGCGCCTGGCCATGATCGCAGAAGCCCGGAACTCGTCGCGCCGGTGGATGATCGTCACTTTGGAGGCGAACTTGGTCAGAAACAGGGCCTCCTCCATTGCGGAGTCGCCTCCGCCGACCACGACCAGCTCCTTGTCGCGAAAGAAGAAGCCGTCGCAGGTCGCACAGGCGGAAACGCCGCGCCCGCGCAGTTTCTCCTCACCGGGAATGCCGAGCCAGCGGGCCGATGCCCCGGTGGCGATGATCACCGCCTCGGCTTCGTACTCGTCGGCGTCCACCCTCACCTTGAACGGGCGTGTGGAGAAGTCGACTTCGGTGACGTCGACCGTGTGGATGCGGGGGGCAAAGCGCTCGGCCTGCTTCCGGAACCGCTCCATGAGCTCGGGCCCCATGATCCCGTCCGGGAACCCCGGGAAGTTCTCGACGTCCGTTGTGATCATGAGCTGGCCGCCCGCCTGGCTTCCCTCGAACACGAGGGGATCGAGATCTCCTCGACCGGCATAGAGAGCCGCGGTCAGTCCGGCCGGGCCGGACCCGATGACTATTACCTTTTCGGGCATGTTCAGTTTTCCTCTGGATCCTGAGTTCGCTTCCACCACATGAACGCACCACCGGCGACGAATAATCCCCCAACGACGCCGAAAGCGCCGGCGGCGGTCAACGGGACGGCCAGAGCGCGAATGATGGATATGAAGAGATAGATGACGGCGATGAGACCGAGAGTTGCTGCGACAAGGCCCAGCGCGGCGATCTTCAGTCCCTTACTTATGCGGTCGACCGTCATCTCGCGAACCTTGGTGGAGGTGCTCTCGAGAAAATCGGCGAACTTCGTGGCGAATTCGTCCATAGGTCTAGAGACTAGCGGCGCAGGGAGAAGCCGGGCACGAGCCACGTAGCCCAAGGGCCTTCAGCAGAGCGCCCGGTCATTGCCCCGCGGTGAACTCGCCCAAGATCGCACAGTCTTCAGACGACAAAGCGGCTGCCACCGTGTCGCCGCCGGTCGCGTAGATGATCAAGTACGCCGGTTGCTGTTCGAAGAGGACCTCTGCGGCCAGCACCAACTCGACTTGATCGGGCAGATATCCGGAACAGCGGGCGGCAACCTCGTCCGAGAAGCCCGCAGAGCTTTCCAGCAGTTCGACGGGGGGTGTTGGCCCGGCGAGATCCTGCAGGTCGGCTGCGGTTATCTCGAGAACGGGTAGGCCGGCAACCGGTGCCGTGAGTGTGTGGTCTTCGGAGCCTCCTGCCGCCGAAGCCGCATCATCGGCGGCCGACTCGGCCACGCTCCGGCTCTCCTCGGCGGAAGAAGCGAGGGAGGGAGCCTTTTCCTCGCCGTCTCCCGGCCCATCCTGGATGAGTTCGGCAGCCGCAGTGTCGAATGCCGTCATGTCCGAGGCGTCACCACCGAAGCCGTTGCCGAGCATCGCAACGGAAGCGAGTCCGACGACGGCAAAGCCTGCGGCCACCGCCGCCACACGCGGGGCGTAGCGGACGAGCCACCCGGTCCGGGGAGCAGGAGCAGCCTGACGCAGGGAACGGTGTAGCGATGCTCTTTCGACGTCGGTCATTGCGACGGGAGCCACCGAACGCAGCAGTTCGAGAACGTGGCGCTGTGCCTCGAACTCGGCGTTGCAGTCGTCGCACCGCGCGATCGCACCCTCTGCCGTCACGGCTTGCTCGGGAGAAGCCGTGCCTTCGGCATGCGCCGCTATTAGGTCGAAATCGTGCTCATGCATCTTGATCATCCCTTGGACGTCGCGAGGCGTCGTTCTGGTTCCGCAATATGTCGGCGAGAAGCCGCCGTCCCCTGAAGATCCGCGACTTGGCAGTTCCCGGCGGGATCCGGAGGATCTCTGCGATCTCCGAGATCGGGAGATCCTCGAGATCCGAGAGGATCACGGCCGAGCGAAACTCGTCGGGTATGCGACTCAGCGCGTGCTCGAGTTCGGGACGCATCTCCGCCGATGCAAACCCGTCACCGGCAGCGCGATCGACCGGGTCCAGGTGTTCGGGGAGCCGGTCAGCCCGGCGCCGCTTCTCCTTCCGTAGCTGGTCGTAGCAGGTATTCACCGCCACGCGGTACAGCCACGTCGAGAAGGCAGCCTTTCCGGTGAAGCGGTCCGCTTTCCGGAACAGGGTCAGAAAAGTCTCCTGCGTAGCGTCGAGCGCAGCTTCGCGATTCGCCATGATGCGCATGCAGATGGAGAACACTCTGTCCTCGTGGGCGCGCACGATTTCATCGAAGGCGGATCGATCGCCGCCAACGAATCGCTCAATCAATGCGAGATCCTCGCCGGAGCGCCCCGTCATGGCCGGAAGCGTACTTCGCCGACGCTGCCGACATAACCACCTTCGGGGTCGGCCGGGATGTCGGTTAGCCAGAACAGCCAGTGCCCGTCGGTTCGCTCCGGCAACTGGATCGTCCCACGGCCCCCGCGTATCGACCCGCTCGCGATCGGGGCCCAATCGTCGATATCCAACGAGAAGGCGGGAATCCACAGCAGCCGGAAGGACATCCGGTCGGCAGAACCGAGCAACTCGACGGAGGTCGGAGTTCCGGTCACCTCGAGCGCGAACCCGACGCCACTCTTGATGAGGGCGAGCGGGTCGCTGTAGCGCTCCGTCGACCAGGTGGTATCGACCTCCCCGTCGTTGAGGTTCGACAGGTCGCGATCGTGTTCGGTTCCGTCACCATCCGGATCGAAGACCCTCACACCGGTGATCGACACGATCGACGGCGTGATCGAGGGCGAGGTCGTGGAGGTGGTGAGCGTTGTACCGACGTCGGTCGCGGCGGGTGCAACGGGAAACAGGAGCGGGTCCTGGGGTTCCGTCTCGATCGAGCGGCCGACGACGAAGAGGATGATCGCCACACCCAGGAGACCGGCGGCGGGCAGGATCCTTCTCCACGACCACAGACGATCTGATTCCGGTGGCTGGACCGAAGAGCTGGGAGCGGCGCGCAGCAGTTCGGCCAGGCCCGCCGCGTCCAGGTCGCCCGTTTGGGCTCTCCTGAGCACTCGGTCGACCCGCGGGGAGAGTCCGTCCACCACCTGAGACGGGGCGACGTCGTGTCCCGGAGCCCCGGTGATGGCGGTTACCAGCGCCTCTGAGAGATCCCGGACGTCTTTGCGGGCGCTCGCCCCCGCCGCATGCCGTCCGAATCCGGCCAGTTTGGCGGGGTGAGCCATCGAGAAGAAGATCGACCCCTCTCCGATGGCTCCGTGCAGCACCCCGCGCTCGTGCAGGGCCGCCAGGGCGTCTGCCAGCCCGGCGGCGTTGGGTAGGAACTCCTCGACCGGCATCGTTTCCCCGGCCCGCCGCCGATGTTGAAGAGTCAGTCCGCCCGACCACTCTGAGATCGAGTATGCGCCGTCGGGCAGGAGGTCGGCCGCGAAGATGGAAGCCAGGTGAGTGTGCGTGACCCCGGAAGCACCGCGTACCGCCTCGAGGAACTCGGTACGACGTTGCTCGGTGGTCTCCGGCCCGACTATCCGGATCAGGACCGGCCTGTCCAGGGCGGTGTCGGTGGCCAGCCACTCCTCGACGTCTCCGTCGCGGCCGAGACGAACCTCGAACTGATATCGGTCGGGCAGGCGTGGTGGCAAGGAAACCCCCGGGTCGACTTTAACGGGCAGGGCCGGTCACGGGACGCATCAGTTCGTCAGATAGGCAACACCGACGGTGCCGGGTCCGGTGTGGGTCCCGACCACAGCTCCAAGCGTCGTCACGATCACCTCATGATCCACGTGGCGCTGAATCCGTTCAACCACCAGGTCGACGTCCGGTGCGGCACCGTGGAAGACGGCGGTTGCCCGGATGCGCGGCCCGAGGGCCGCAAAGCGTTCTTCAAGTGCGGCCACGGCCCTGGACCGGGTTCTCACCCGGCCAAGCGGAGAAACGATTCCCTCGTCCAAACCGATCAGGGGCTTGATGTTGAGGAGCCCGCCGAAGAAGGCTTGTGCGCTTCCGATACGACCACCTCGTTTCAAGTATTCGAGGGTGTCGAGTGCGGCGACGATGTCGGTCGATGCGAGCGTGTCCGTGGCGTGCTGCACCACGGCATCGATCGACGGTCCTCCGGCAGCGAACCGGGCCGTGTCGAGGACGGGCAGACCCAGCCCCATGCCGACGGTCCGCGAGTCGATGATCTTGATCGGTACGTCTCCCGAGAGGCGCTCGGCTGCGATAACCGCCGACTGATAGGTTCCGCTCAAGGCAGAGGAAATGGTCATGACGACGATCCCTGAGGCACCACCGTCGATCAGGGCGCGATAGCTCTCCTCGAACAGGCCGGCACTCGGAGCCGCCGTTTCCGGCAGGCGGTCCACCGCTACCAGGCGCTCCCAGAATGCAGCAGCGGACAAATCGCGGTGATCGACGAACTCCTCGTCCCCGAACCTGATGGTGAGCGGCACGATCGTGACCCCGTGTTCGGCGGCCAGCGCGGCCGGCACGTCGCTCGATGAGTCTGTGACTATTCGGATCATGGTTCCCTTTGTGGTTGGAGACACCAGATTACGAGGCCTGCCGCGACGCGGGTGAATCCCTCCTCTTCGTAGAGCCGCCCGGCGGGAACGTTGTCCGGTTGCGTGTTGAGGAGCATGGTGCGGCATCCGCGGCTGCGTGCCCAACCCAGCGACGCCCTGACCAGGGCCCGTCCGAACCCTTGCCGGACGCGGGCCGGATCCACCGCCACCCTCTGTAGATACCCGGTCGATCCGCCCGCTCCGACTATCGCGAAACCGGTGGTGGTCCCGTTGTCAGATCGCACCGTCAGAAAGGCCGAAGTCGGAGTGGCATTCAAAGCTTCTTTCAGGCCGGCCGAGCCAAGCCGCCAAAGGGGCTCGAACGCGGCCGAGTCGATCTCCACCGCACGTTCCCATTCGCCTTCCTCACCCGCCACGACCGGGATGCTGGGCGACGCCTGTCTGGCGAGGAGGTCACGCTGGAACATGTCGAGAACGAGATGCGGCCGAAACCCGGCCTCTTCCCACATGGAGGTGCTGCCTGCGGCCAGGGGAGGTGAGAGGATCAAGCCGTTCCCAACAGGTATCGCCCGCGCGGCTTCCCGCAGGAACTCGGCGTTGCCGCGAATCAGACGCAGGTGAGCATCCGGGCTCTGGTCGTTCCACGGACGGGCGGTTGCCATCGACCAGCCGCGCCTCATGGAAATCGGCCCGGGCCAGGTTCCGCGGGTCTTCACGAACCCCACCACAGTCTCGCCGGATCTGGTTGCTCTCTGTCTCGCACGTAACCAGGCTAGATGGTGGGGGCAGCGATGCCCGATGTGGCAAAGTAGTCGGCATGCGAGTGCTGGCCGTCGGACATCCATCGTTCTTGCTTCATCGCCAAGCCGGCTGGCATCCGGAGAGGCCTGATCGCTTGAAAGCAGCCAGAGCGGGACTGGAGATCGCTCCTGTCGAGATCGTGGAGGCCGAGGCCCCTCCGATCGCACCTGCCGTGCTGCAGCGTTTGCACACCGCCGAATACGTTGCGGCCATAGAAGGATTCTGCGCGGCCGGTGGCGGGGCACTGGATTCGGATACCTACGCAGTCGTCGAATCCTGGGAAGCGGCCATCCGGTCGGCGGGAGCAGGTCCGGCTGCCGTCGACGGCTTGCTGGCCGGTGACGCCGAAGCGGCATTCTGTCTGGTTCGGCCGCCCGGACATCACGCGCTCGCCAACCGGGCCATGGGGTTCTGCATATTCAACAACGCGGCCCTGACCGCCAGGTACCTCACCGACATGGGCATGAAGGTCCTGATCGTCGACTGGGACGTTCACCACGGCAACGGGACACAGGATCTCTTCATCTCCGATGGGAGCGTTCTGTACATCTCGGTCCATCAGTTCCCGTTCTATCCGGGGGGCGGGTGGCTCGACGAGTTCGGATATGGTCCCGGTTCGGGGAGAACCATCAACATTCCGGTGCCGGCGCGGACGACCGGTGATATCTATCGGGAGGCCTTCCGGCGCGTGGTCTTGCCGGTTGCACACCAGTTCGGTCCGGACTGGATCCTGGTCAGCTCGGGCTACGACGCGCACAGGGCCGACCCTCTCGCCGAGGTGATGCTGGTCGAATCAGATTACGCCTACATGGCCAACGCCCTCGTCGGGTTGGTACCGGCGGGAAGAACGGTCGTCTTTCTGGAAGGCGGCTACAACCTCGATGCCGTGCGCGACTCGGTGGCGGCGACCTTCTCCGGTCTCGCCGGCGTGATCGATCCAAGCGCGCCTTCCCACGGGGAGTCAGACGCAGGCGCCTGGCGATCGCTCGAGATGGTGGAACGAGCCGTCGGCGAGTTCTGGGAAGTACGTTAAGTCTCTCCTTCCCGCTGCCGATATCACCTTCGGACCACGACTGGAGAAGATGATGGCTGTAGCGCTTGACGACCTGTTGAAGAAGGTGATCGAGGTAGAAGCCTCGGACCTGCATCTGAAGGTCGGATCTCCGCCGGTGATGCGAATCGACGGCGAACTGAATCCCACCAGCCTCGAGACGCTTACACCGACGGACACTGAAGCGTATGCCCAGACGATCTTCACCCAGCGCGCTGCCAAGGAGTTCCGCGAAACGAGTGAGGCCGACTTCGCCTACGGGAAGCCGGAACTCGGACGGTTCCGTGTCAACGTCTACCGCCAGCGAGGTTCGGTGAGCCTCGTGCTGCGCCGTGTCCTTCCTACCACCCAGAATTTCACCGATCTGGGCCTCCCGAAGATCCTCGAGAAGCTCTCCATGGAACAGCGCGGACTCGTGCTGGTCACCGGCCCAACCGGATCGGGCAAGACCACGACGCTGTCGTCGATGATCGACTACATAAACGAGGTGCGTCGCGTCAACATCGTCACGATCGAGGACCCGATCGAAGTTCTCCACCGAGACAACAACTCGATCGTTTCGCAACGTGAGATCGGCATGGACACCGAGGACTTCGCACAGGCTCTCCGGCGGGTTCTCCGGCAGGACCCCGACGTGATACTCATCGGGGAGATTCGGGATGCCGAAACCGTTCGAGCCGCCCTCCAGGCGGCCGAGACCGGCCACCTGGTCCTGTCTTCCCTGCACACCATCGATGCGACCGAGACAATCAACCGCATTGTCGACTTCTTCCCGCCCTACCAGCAGAAGCAGATCCGAATCCTGCTGGCTTCCACCCTCAAGGGAGTGGTCAGCCAGAGGCTGATGGAGAAGGCGGACGGCCAGGGAAGGGTGCCTTCGGTGGAGGTCCTCACGATGAACGGCCGCGTCTACGACCGCGTGGTAGACGAGTCGCTCACGAGCGAGATCGTCGAGGTGATCGCAGAGAGCGAGTTCTACGGAATGCAGACGTTCGATCAGTCGATTCTCGGTTTGTATCAGAAGGGCCTGATCACGTTCAAGAACGCCGTTGCCAACGCCTCGAATCCCCACGACTTCAGAGTGAAGGCGGAACAGCTGGGGCTCGTGACGGTTTAAGGGTTCAGAATCCTCTCCGGGTGGAGAGTGGGCCGAGAAGTGGGGCCGCCTCA
>DATIPS010000051.1 GCA_035471805.1 Acidimicrobiia bacterium
TGCCCCCCTGCGAAGATCAGGTTCCCGGCCCATCCACCGCCGGAACCCTCAGCGTCACCGAGTCGACCACTCTGATCCAGAACCACAAGGGCAACATCATCATCGCCGCCGACAACGTCACCCTCGACTGCGCCGGCCACACGCTGATCGGCCCGGGTCGCACCTTCGGCTTCACGGGGATCGACGTCAACCAGCGAACCGGCGTCACGGTGCGGAACTGCGTCCTGCAGGACTTCGAGACCGGCATCGTTGTGCGGCAATCCAACGGCAACAACTTCACCGCCAACTCGATCTCGCGGGTGGATCGCGGGTTCTGGCTGGAAGGGTCCGATGGGAACATGCTGACTGGGAACAGTGTCACCGACGCGATCGATTGGTTCGGCTTCGGAGTGTTCAACGGATCGGACGGAAACGAGCTCCGTAGGAACACGACAACTGCTGTCAGAGGTGTCGGGTTCATGGTGTGGGCTTCGAGCAACAACGTGCTCGCCGACAACGTTGCGACGAAGAGTGGCAACGGGTTTGGGGCCAATGAGGTCGGCACCGTCGGGAATGTATTCACCGGCAACACCTCCAACGACAACACCGGCTGGGGCATCGAAGACCAGACGCCGCTGTTTGGAGGTGGTACCGGCGATGCCGGAACAGATAACACCTACTCGAACAATCAATGCTCGGGCAACGGTGCCGGATCATCCGACCCTCCGGGGCTCTGCTGAGAGTGGCAACGGCCAGCCTGCCTTGTGTGCCCGCAACGTCGGTCAGCCGATGGTCGGTGACCTGATCCCCGCTGGGGTCGAAGTGTCAGTTGGTCTTCGCCCTTCGGCGCATTCTCCGGGTGTTCACGGAGTATCGGCCTCGAGCTTCCCGGTATCGTGACCACTACGGCCGCCGCATGTGACTCGATCGATGGAGAGCGACAATGCCCTCGGAAGGACCGACGCACACCACGCCGACCGCCCGCACCTGGGTCCTGCGCTCGGATGAGGACGTCTATGAGCAGCGGGTCGAGTACGCGCCCGCTTCGCCGTTCCCACCACTCCATTTTCACCCGGCCCAAGACGAGCTCTTCGAGATCGAGAAGGGCGCCGTGGTGTTCGTGGTCGACGGCGCTGAGCGGACGGTCGCAGCGGGCGGTTTGATCGAGATCGCGGCGGGGACCCCCCACAAGGCGCGGAACGCGTCGACGGACGAGCCCGCGGTGGTCCGATGGGTGACCACGCCGGCGCTGCGCTCAGCCGACTTCTTCGCGCTCGCCGCCAAGCTCGGCGACGATGCCGGCCTGTTCGAACGGGCCCTCTTCGCGCATGAGTACCGGGATGTCTTCCGAGCCAGCGGCATGCTGGGCCGGCTCATCCCGATGGTGGCAGCGATCGCTCGTCTGCTCGGGAGGAGGCCGCCGCACCTCGACTGAAGCCTCCCGGCCTCAGGGTCCGCGCCAGCCAGCGGCTGCCGTGTGGAAGCTACCGGTTGAGCGAGCCCTCGCCAGAAGAAACCTCGCTCCCGCCCGCCTGGAACACCCGCCACTCACCGGGAACACCCTTGAGCGAATGCAGCCCTCGATCGGCGAACTCAAGGCCTGAACCCACCGACAGATCGCGAACAACCGAGGACACGATCAGCTCGCCCGGGCCAGCCAGATCCATCAAACGGGCAGCGATGTGGACCCCGAGCCCCGACAGCTCGCCATCCCGCATCTCCACCTCGCTGGTGTGGAGGCCACCACGGATCTGCAGGCCGATGCCGCGAACCCGCCGCTCGATCGACATCCAGGCCCGGGCGGCACGAGCGGGCCCCTCGAACAGACTGAGCGAACCGTCCCCGGTGTGGCGCACGGTCTGGCCGCCAAAGCGGGCGACCTCGCTCAGCACGATCCCGTCGTGGGTCTTCAGCAAGGCGGTCCACTCTCGATCGCCGAGGTCGGCGGCGGTCTTGGTAGACGAGACGATGTCGGTGAAGAGCATGCTGGCCAGCACCTGACTCGGCATCACGCCGGACCGCTCACCGGTCACGAACTCTTCGATGGCGTCGAGAACGGTCTCGGCGTCCCCCAGCCAGGGGAAATGGTCGTCGCCGGGGAGCTC
>DATIPS010000052.1 GCA_035471805.1 Acidimicrobiia bacterium
ATCGCAGTCGGCCTGGATGAACTCGCAGACCGACGAAGCAGCCCCGATCGCCTGGTAGCGTTTTGACGGGCCTGTAGCTCAATCGGCAGAGCAGCGGACTTTTAATCCGAAGGTCGCGGGTTCGATCCCCGCCGGGCCCACCGGGTTGCGCGGGTATCCCACCGATCGTCCGCGCTCGTCCCCTGCTGCGCTCCTGCCGGCCGGCACGGCTGGGACGGGCGGTGCGCGGCGGCGAGGAGGGCGGCTGATGAAGGTGGACCCTCCACGACAATCGCCCCGCTCCCGTTCGTTCCCGGTTCGACCGGCAATCCGACTGAGGAGGATCGAAGCCTTCCTCAGGCCCTGTAGTCCCGATCGCTCACCTTGTCCGGGAACCACTCGGTCGCACCACCGGTCGTGAGCGACAGATGCATCAGAAAGCTGGTCTCGGTGGCCCCGTGCCAGTGCTTCTCCCCGGCCGGTGAGTAGACAACATCCCCCGCCGATACTCGCACCGTTTCCCCATCATCCGTCTGTACCTTGCCGGCGCCGGAAACTATGTAGAGGACCTGGCCTTCGGGATGCGTGTGCCAGTCGGTTCGTGCTCCCGGCTCAAACAGCACACCGAGGGCATTGAGATTGCGATCGACCGCACTCGATAACGGCCCGAACAGGACCGACCCCGTGAAGTGGTCGTTTCCGGCATCGACCCAGCGGATGCCTCCGGCCGGTGTGTGTTCCATCGCCACTCCTCTTCCTCGACTTTGTGTCGAGGGTAGCGACTGCCGTCCGGGACTCGGCGAGACCGTTCACATCGCCGTCTCCGGGAGACCTCAAAACGTATAGACCGCCGTGACGAAAGCCAGTCCGACTGCCGCCGTCATCGATGAAACCGCACCGGTCGCAGCCAGGGTGTAGCTGCGATCCCCGCGCAGGTAGAGCCACAGACCCCTCACAAAGAGGGCACCGGTGCCCAGGACGATGATGATGAGCACCACGGCCAGCCACATCGGCTTGAAGAAGACATCGACGCGCTGCCGGGCCAGGTTCACGACTGAGGCCGTAAACATCCAGGCGGCCACCTGCGGCAGAGATATGAGCCCGCCCATCAGCGTTCTTTGCACCGTTGCGCGGCGATCAGAGGAGTTCCGGTCGGTCACGACGCGCACGATAGCGCGGACCTTCCCCTTTCCGGGAGGCACCGGGATGTGGAATCGGGGGTCTCTGGTCGGGAGTATCCTCGGCGTATGCAATCCTCAGCCCTCGGCCCGGTTCAACGAGCCGAAGATCTGAACCGGATGTCCAACGAGGTTTTCGACATCGTCGTCATCGGCGGGGGTGTAACCGGCGCAGGCACTGCGCTGGACGCCGCAACCAGGGGCCTTTCCGTCGCCCTCGTTGAACAGCGCGACTACGCGTCCGGCACCTCGAGCCGCTCGTCGAAGCTCATCCACGGCGGACTGCGCTATCTCGAACAGATGGACTTCGGGCTGGTTCGGGAAGCACTGCGCGAGAGAGGGCTTATATTCGATCGTCTGGCCCCGCACTTGGTTCGGCCGGTTTCGTTCCTCTACCCGCTGCGGCACCGGGTCTGGGAGCGCGCCTACGTCGGGGCCGGTATCGCCATCTACGACGGGCTGGCAGCTCTGGCACGCAATCCGCTGCCTACCCACCGGCATCTCTCACGACGGGGTGCCCTCAAGTTGGCCCCGGCTCTCTCCGGTGACGGGCTGGTCGGAGCCATTCGCTACTGGGACGCCCAGGTCGATGACGCGAGACACACCCTCGGACTCGCCAGAACGGCGAGGGCGTACGGGGCCACACTGGCATCGAGCGCTCGCGTCACAGGCCTACTGCGCGATGGCGACCGGGTATGCGGGGTGCAGGTTCTCGATCTCGAGACGGGGGAATCACTCGACGTCCGGGCGCGGCAGGTGATCAACGCCACGGGAGTGTGGACCGACGAGATCCAGGACATGGCCGGGCGCGGCACTATCGAGGTGCGCGCCTCGAAGGGCATCCATCTGGTGGTCCCACGCGACCGGCTGCACAGCGACTCCGGGCTGATCCTCAGGACGGCGACCAGCGTCCTGTTCGTGATCCCGTGGGGAAAACACTGGATCATCGGCACCACCGACACCGACTGGAACCTCGACCTCGCTCACCCCGCAGCCAGCCGCAACGACATCGACTACCTGCTGAGTCGGGTCAACTCGGTGCTGGACCAGCCGCTCGAGCGCGAGGACGTCGAAGGCATCTACGCCGGTCTGCGGCCTCTCCTCTACGGGGAATCGGAAGCCACCAGCAAGCTCACCCGCGAGCACGCCGTCTCGCAAACGGTTCCGGGCTTGATATCGGTCGCCGGAGGCAAGTACACCACCTACCGCGTCATGGCGGCCGACGCCGTCGATGCAGCGGCCAGGAACCTCGCCGGACGGATCCCACCGTCCTGTACTGCAGAAATCCCCCTGGTTGGGGCGGATGGATTCCGCCCCGCCTGGAACCGGCGCTTCAAGACGGCGGCCGAATGGGGTCTCACGACATCACAGACGGAGAACCTCCTTCGCCGGCACGGGACGAACCTCGATGAGGTGCTGTCCATGCTGAAGGAGCGACCGGACCTGTCCTCGACGCTGCCGGGGAGCGAGGATTACCTCGCAGTCGAAGTCACCTATGCGGCGCGTTTCGAGGGGGCACTCCACCTCGACGATGTCTTGACCCGCCGCACAAGACTCTCGATCGAATCATGGGATCGCGGGATGGCGGCCACCAAGCAGGTCGCGGAGCTGATGGGCTCCGAACTCGGGTGGGACGAGGAGACGATCAGCCGCGAAATCCAACACTATGAGGCACGGGTGAAGGCGGAGCGGGAATCCCAGGAGCAACCCGACGACCATACCGCCGACGCCGCCCGGCTCGGAGCCCCCGATGTGAGGATGCTCGGCCGGGTTTGAACCGCCCCCTCCGGGGGCCGCGGTTGTCGTGCCGGCCGGTCCCCTCCCGCGAGGGCCGCCGGCGGCCGGCAACCAGAAGGGCCGCATGCAATCGTTACGCCTGGCGCTTGCTATAGTTAGCACTCATCGTGACGCCCTCTCCCTCCTCGATAGGCACCCGCCCGGCAACGGTCACCCTGCGTCTGCGGGACGACCGCGCCGTCCGCGTTCGCCCGCTGATGCGTTCCGACCGGGAGCAGCTCATCGAGGGTTTCCGGGACCTGTCAGAAGACTCCCGATATCAGCGCTTCCTCTCCCCAACCGCCCGGCTGTCCGGCCGCCAGGTCACCTACCTGACGGAGATGGACTACATCGACCACTTCGCCTGGGGAGTCGAGTCGACCGACGGTGCCGGGATCGCCATCGCGAGGTACGTTCGCACCGGCCGGGACGTCGCAGAAGCGGCATTCACGATCAACGACGCCTTTCATGGTTGCGGACTCGGCTGGCGGTTGTTTCAAGCCCTGGCGATGGTCGCCGCCGAGCACGGGATCCGGCGGTTCGAGATGACGATGCTGGCCGGCAACACATCGATGGAGCGCCTTGCGCGAAAAGCGGGAGCAGTGTTCGAGCAGCCGGACGGGGGAACCACACGAGCGGAGGCGGCCCTCCCTCCGGAGATCTGGTCGGATCTTCCGGGGGCGGCGGAACTACTCTGCCTGGCCGCGGCCGCAGCGCGAGCCGGTTGACAGATGCCTCGGGGATGCCCCGGTTACCCGCCGGTATCCCTTCACCTAAACTCCGGGCATGGCCGATTACACACCTCCGCTGCGCGACATCAAGTTCGTTCTGTCCAATATCGTCGACCTGGCCGAGCTGGCCACTCTCGAAGGGTTCCGGCACGCCGGCCCCGACACGGTATTCGGCGCACTCGACGAGGGTGGCCGGTTCATGGCGGAAGTCGTCGCCCCGACCAACACCATCGGCGACAAGGAAGGCGTGACCCTGTCCGAGGACGGCAGGGTCGTCACCCCACCAGAGTTCAAGAACGCCTACCGGGCATACGTGGAGGCCGGATGGGGAGCAGTCCCGTTCCCTCCCGAGTACGGCGGGCACGGTTTCCCCTGGGTCGTAGGCATCGCCATCCAGGAGATGCTCACCACCTCCAACATGGCATTCTCCCTGAATCCGATGCTGACCCAAGGGGCGATCGAGGCAGTCCTGCTCCACGGCAGCGACGAGCTGCGCGCCACCTACCTGGAGAAACTGATCAGCGCCGAGTGGTCCGGAACAATGTGCCTGACCGAGCCCCAAGCCGGCTCGGATCTGGGAGCGGTGCGGACGAAGGCCGTCCTGCAGGATGACGGCACCTATCGGGTCACCGGACAGAAGATATTCATCACCTGGGGCGACCACGACCTCGCCGACAACGTAATCCATCTGGTTCTCGCCAGAACGCCCGACGGAAAACCCGGCACCAAAGGCTTGTCGATGTTTCTCGTCCCGAAGGTGCTCGTGAACGACGACGGCACGCTCGGACGCAAGAACGAAGTCACCGTGGTCTCGCTCGAACACAAGCTCGGGATTCATGCCAGCCCGACCTGTGTTCTGGCCTTCGGGGACGAGGAGGGATCGGTCGGATACCTGGTGGGAGAAGAGTTCGAGGGCATGAAGAACATGTTCACGATGATGAACAGCGCCAGGTTGTCGGTGGGCTTGCAAGGTCTGGCCATCGCCGAGCGCGCCTACCAGGACGCTTTGCAGTACGCCCAGGAGCGCCGGCAGGGACGGGCCGTCGGAACGGAACCCGGCACCAGCTCGCCCATCATCGATCATCCGGACGTTCGCAGGATGCTGCTGACGCAGCGCTCGTATATCGAGGCCATGCGCTCCCTCATCTACACCAATGCCGCTGCGATGGACATAGCCCTCAACCATCCCGACGATGACCGGAGACGGCAGGGAGCAGAACTGGCCGATCTGCTGACCCCGCTGTCGAAAGCATGGTCGACGGATCTAGGTGTTGAACTCACTTCGCTGGCCATCCAGGTCTACGGCGGAATGGGCTACATCGAGGAAGCAGGCGTGGCACAGCACTATCGCGACGCACGCATCGCTCCAATCTACGAAGGCACCAACGGCATCCAGGCCATGGATCTGGTCGGCCGCAAGTTGCCGATGCGGGGCGGCGAAGTCGTCCGAGAGTTCATCGGACGGATGGCGGCGCTCGACGCGGACCTCGAGGCGGCGGGCGATGACCTCGCCACCATCCGGTCGGGGATGGCCGACGCGCTTGCCGCCCTCTCGGACGCCACGTTGTGGCTCGCCCAACGCGGAATGGCCAACATCAACGACGCCCTGGCCGCCGCAACCCCGTATCTTCGAATGTTCGCCACGGTGACGGGTGGATGGTTCATGGCCAGACAAGCGCTGGCTGCGAGAGAGGCCCTGCAGAGCGGCGGCGACGACTACCTCGAGGCAAAGATCGTTACCGCCCGGTTCTACGCCGAGCAGTTACTGCCCCAGGCTGCCGGCCTGCTCGGTGCAGTGAAGGGTGGAGCGGACATCCTGTTCGAGGTGGAACCCGGCTGGCTCGGCGTCTGAGGCGCGGCCGCTCACGACTCCTGCCTCATGACTAGTTTCGGTGTGGGGTACCTACCACCGACCAAAGGAGGCCGGCATGGGTGAGAGCGTCTACAAGATCGTCGAACTCATCGGTTCGAGTACGGAGTCGTGGGAGAAGGCGGCAGCCGCCGCCGTCGGCAAGGCTCGCTCGTCGCTCCGGGATCTGCGCATTGCCGAGGTGACCAAGCTCGACATACATCTCGACGACGACGGACAGATCGTCGCCTACCGGGCCAAGGTGAACGTTTCGTTCAAGATGGAGGACTGACGGGAGAGTGGCTCTGCCCTGCCGTTGAGCCACCATCGACGGGCATCTCGACCCTATGGCGGAGAGTCACGGGTGTCGTAGCCTGGACGTATGAGAGTCCAGGTCGGCGACGACGGTCGGTCCATCGTGTTCCGTCTCGCCCCTCTCGAGATACCGGTTGCCTTCAAGAGCAAGCTCGAGGTTCCCGTTGACCGGATTCGCTCGGCGGAGGCGGTGCCGCGTGCAGAAGTCCCCTTCGGACCGCTGCTCCGGGCCCCCGGCATGTACGTTCCGGGACTGGCCAGATTCGGGTCGTACGGTCGCAGACCAAACCGGCACTTCTGGGCCGTATCGCGACAGGACCCCGTGCTGGTCGTCGACATAGACGACTGGGACTACTCACGCATCGTCGTCGGAGTGGCGGATGCGGCTCAGGCGGCCGGGTCCATTCAGCTGGCGATTGAGTAGGCGGGCGGCACCGGCAGACGCGTTCCAGTTAGATTGTGCTCAACGAACAGGAGATACCCAGAATGCCAAAGATCGTCGTCGGATTCATCAGGTCGCCGGAGGGGGAGGCCGCATTGAGGACGGCAATCGAAGAGGCGAAGCTGCGCTCCGCCCAGCTGATCGTCGTCCATTCGATGTACGGCGGACGGCGCGAGGACGAGACCGAGGTACTCGCCTACCGGCAGGAACTCGAAGCGGTCGACAAGCAGCTCACTGCAGACGGCGTCGATCACCGAATGCACGAGTACGTGCGGGGCCTCTCCCCATCCGAGGACCTTACCCGGACCGCCAAGGAGGAAGATGCCGACCTGATCGTGATCGGACTTCGGAGAAGGACCCCTACGGGCAAGTTCCTGCTCGGCTCCAATGCGCAGGAGATCCTGCTCGACGCCGACTGTCCCGTTCTGGCGGTAAAGGCCGATCGGTAGGGAAAACGGCGTTCAGGTCCCGGCAGGCGGACTACACCGGCGGCATTATCTGGATGATTCCTATGCCGTGTCGTGCGACGCGACGCTGGTCGGCATCGACGAAGGCTGGTGGCTCCTCTCGGACACCGTCTTCTACCCGGGCGGAGGAGGCCAGCCCGCTGATACCGGCACCATCGCCCTGGGAGGGGAAAACCATCCGGTTCTAGAGGTGCGATCCGATCGGGGCGTCGTCTGGCATCGGATGGACCTCACGGCCGACCTCGACTCGGCGGTGCACTGCCGCATCGACTGGGACCGGCGTTACGCGTTGATGCGACATCACACCCTTCTTCACGTCGTGAACACGGTTGCCCTCAGAGTTCACGGCGGACTCGTCACGGGCGCGCTGATCGGTGCGAGTGTCTCGAGAGTCGACTTCCGCTTCGCAGAGTTCGACCGCTCGATGCTCCCCGAGTTCGAACACGCGGTGAACGAAGTCGTGGGTATGAACCTCTCGGTCTCTTCCAGCACGATCACCGAATCCGAGTTCCTGGCGCGACCGGATTTGATCCGTACCCGCAATGTCACACCCCCGATAGAGGAGGGAAGGGTGCGGATCGTCGAGATCGGACCCCTCGATGCCCAGGCTTGCGGAGGGACGCATGTTCATTCGACGGCAGAGATCGGGCCAGCTCGCATCGACGGATTCGAGAACAAGGGCAAAGAGAACAAGCGCATCTACTGGGCACTGGCAGGCTGAGATCGCCCGGCTCTGTCCGGGGCTCCCGACGAGGTCTTCTACTCGATCCGCTGGCGGCCGCAGTAGACCGTGCAACCGCCATCGCGTACGAATCCGACGAGGGTCATGCCCAACTCCTCGCCCAGCTCGACCGCCAGCGACGAGGCGGCGGAGATTCCACACAGCAACGGGAATCCGGCCACAGCCGCCTTCTGCACGACCTCGAACGACATCCGGCCGGACACGAAGAGGATCAGATCGTCGAACCTCCAACGATCGGGCGCCAAGGCGCCGACCAGCTTATCGACGGCATTGTGACGGCCGACATCCTCGCGCAGGTCGATCAGCTCTCCGGTGACGGTGACCGCGGCGGCTGCGTGGATTCCGCCGGTTTCCTCGAAGTTGACCTGCCCGGCCCGCATCGCATCGGGCAGGCCGGCGAGCACCTCAGTCGACAGCCTGAGATCGGAGTTCAAGGGACCCGCCGCAATCCGAATGGCGTCGATGGATGCCTTGCCGCACACACCGCAAGATGAGGTCGAGTAGAAGTTTCGTTGGAATCTGGCCGGATCGACGGACACCCCTTCCGCCAGGCGCATATTCCACCGGTTCTCGCCCGCCTCCTCCAGGCTTCCCAACTCGTCGGGGCCGAGCAGAATCCCTTCTGTGAGAGCGAAACCGAGAATCAGATCCGCATCATGACCGGGCGTGCGCATCACGACGGCCAGCGGCGTACCCTCGAGCCTGATCTCGAGTGGAACCTCCTCCACGATGCGGTCGTCGACCCGGCGCCAGGTCGCCCCCGCTAGACGATCGACGTGCCGCTCAATAATGCCGGACATGGGAGGAACGTACTATGAATCGCCCATTAGCCGATGGCCATCGGCCTCTCGCCGGTTGTCCTCGTGCACTCGGGTCACGGGAGTCGGCAACCTTGCGCCGTTGAGCAGCTCGTCCAACGGCGCAACAAGAAGTATCCTTTGTTCTGTACACCACCCCGGGGAGTCGGGATAGCCGACTGAGAGGGAAGCCCCGCCTCCTGGCGATCGCTACCGACCCGTGGAACCTGAACTGGGTCATGCCAGCGGAGGAAGCGCGTGGATAGCCACACAAAATCATCACCCGAATCCGATCTCCCCGTCTCCGGTCGCGCCCGGAACTCCACGAAACGGCTCGCAATGAGAGCGGCCGCATTGTCGCTTGCGTTCGGCCTGCTGACCGCTTCTTGCGGCGCCACCGACGAGGCGCCGCCGTCTCCCGAAACACTCACGCTGGTGACACACCAATCGTTCGCCGTTTCTGAAGGCATCATCGAGACCTTCGAGGCCCAGCACGGCATCACGGTGGAGATCCTTCGCTCAGACGATGCAGGGGCCATGCTCAATCAGGCGATCCTCACCAAAGGCAACCCGTTGGGCGATGTCATCTTCGGCATCGACAACACGTTCCTGAGTCGCGCACTCGACGCCGGGATTCTCGAACCGTATGAGTCCCCGCAGCTGGCAGCCGTTCCGGACGACCTCGAGCTCGATCCGGGGCACCGTGCGACACCGATCGACTTCGGAGACGTCTGTGTCAACTACGACCGGTCGGTATTCGCCGACGCCGATGCGCCGGAGTCCCTCCTCGAACTGGCCGGCGAACCGGTGCGGGGAATGCTGGTGGTCGAGAACCCGGCAACCTCCTCGCCGGGGCTGGCTTTCTTGCTGGCAACCATCGCAGAGTTCGGGGAAGCCGGCGAGTACACGTGGAAGGACTACTGGGCCGACCTGAGAGACAACGACGTGGCAGTGACGGCCGGCTGGGACGACGCCTACTACGGCCGGTTCTCGGGCGGCGCAGGCCGGGGCGACCGGCCTCTGGTCGTCTCCTATGCATCCTCGCCGCCGGCCGAAGTGATCTTCTCGGAGACACCGCTCGACGAAGCGCCTACCGGCATCATGGAAGCCGGCTGCTTCCGCCAGATCGAGTTCGCCGGCGTGCTGGCAGGAACGGACGCCCCCGAGCTTGCCGCAGCTTTCATCGACTTCATGCTCGGTGTGGAGTTCCAGGAGGACATTCCTCTCAACATGTTCGTCTTCCCCGCCAACGCCGAAGCCCGTCTACCTGAGGCCTTCGTCGAGTACACGAAGATTCCGGACACCCTTGCCACCGTCGCTCCCGATGTCATAGATGCCAACCGGCAACGCTGGATCGAGGAGTGGGACGCCGTGATGCTGCCGTGATCGGCGCCACTCGAGCGAAGCGCACCGACGGGGCCGGGCGGCTGCTGAGATCGCTCGCCGTCGGGGTTCCTCTGGTCTTCTTGATCGTCGTCTTTCTCTATCCCCTCGCCTCGATTCTCATCACAGGCTTGTCGGGCGACACACACCCGCTGGCCGCCTTCGGCGATGTGTTTGCGAAGCCATCGCTGCGCGGTGTTGCCTTGTTCACCTTCTGGCAGGCCATCGCATCGACACTCCTGACCCTCGTCCTGGCAATGCCCGCTGCCTATGTATTCGCACGCTACGAGTTCCCCGGACGATCGCTGCTCAGAGCAGCGGTGACGATTCCGTTCGTGCTGCCTACCCTCGTCGTCGGCTCCGCCTTTCTCGCCGTCCTCGGACCCAACGGGGTGCTTGGTATCGACCTGTCTTCGACGATCTGGGCGATTCTGCTTGCGCACGTGTTCTACAACTACGCGGTCATCGTGAGGACCGTCGGTGGTTTGTGGGCCAATCTGGATCCCCGCCTGGAGGAGGCCGCTCGCATTCTCGGTGCGAGCCGGTGGACGGCATTCAGGACGATCACGTTGCCGTTGCTGCGACCGGCTATCGCCGCCGCATCATCGATCGTGTTCCTGTTCACATTCACATCGTTCGGGGTCGTTCTGGTCCTCGGCAACCTCCAGTTCCGGACCATCGAGGTCGAGATATGGAGACAGACGATGAGTTTCCTCAACCTGCCGGTCGCTGCGGCGCTTTCCGTGCTTCAGTTGCTGGCAGTCTCTCTCGTCCTCCTCGCCTACTCGCGCTACCAGGAGAGGCGAGCCATCGAGCAAAGCCTGGCGCCTGCTTCGTCCACATCGCGCAGGCCGCAGAATGCCCGTGAGTGGTGGGTTGTGGGCGGCACGCTCAGTTTCACGGCCGTACTGCTGGGCACACCCCTGGCGATCCTGACAGAACGGTCGTTGCGATTCGGGGGCGAATGGAGCCTGGCCGCCTACACGTCATTGGGCGATGCTGCAGACTCACCGCTTTTCGTGCCGGCGACCCGGGCGATAGGCAACTCCCTTGGTTTCGCCCTGGCCGCGATGGCCATCGCTCTGGTTGTCGGAATTCTCGCCTCCACGGTGATCGCCTACAAGCGGGGCGCCGTATCCACGTGGTTCGATCTGCTGCTGATGCTGCCGCTGGGTACGTCGGCAGTGACGATCGGATTCGGGTTTCTCGTCGCATTCGATTCGCCGATCGACCTCCGTACGTCACCGATCCTGCTACCCCTCGCCCACTCCCTCATCGCCATCCCGTTCGTCGTCCGAACCGTCGTGCCGGTGATGCGGACCATCCGGAGCCGGCTCCGTGAAGCAGCTCGCGTACTCGGGGCGAGTCCGCTGCGCGCCTGGCGGGAGGTGGACCTTCCCTTGATCGCTCGATCCGGGCTCGTAGCTGCCGGGTTTGCCTTCGCCATCTCGCTCGGCGAGTTCGGCGCAAGCGCCTTTCTGGTCCGGCCGGAGCGTCCGACGCTGCCGGTGGCCATCTTCAGGTTGCTGGGCCGGCCGGGCGAGTTGAACTTCGGACGGGCAATGGCCTTGAGCACGATTCTGATGGTGCTGACCGCCGTCTCGATCATGACCATCGAACGATTCCGTGTGGGCGAAGCCGGGGAGTTCTGAGATGTTGATCGTCGAAAGTCTCACCGTCGAAGTCCACGGCAACACGATCCTGGACAACGTTTCGATCGCAGTATCCGACGGAGACGTCCTCGCGGTCCTGGGCCCCAGCGGTTCCGGGAAGACGACCCTGTTGAGAACCATCGCCGGCCTGCAACAGCCGGCCCGAGGCACTCTGCATTGGGATGGAGAAGACCTGTCGGCGGTGCCGGTGGAAGAGCGCGGCTTCGGGCTCATGTTCCAGGATTACGCACTCTTCCCCCACCAGTCGATCGGAGCCAACGTTGCATTCGGTTTGCGAATGCAAAACCGGAGGCACGACGAAATCCGGGCCCGGGTCGCGGAAGTGCTGGACTGGGTGGGGATGGCCGGCCTGGAGGATCGCCGGGTGACCAACCTGTCCGGCGGCGAGCAGCAAAGGGTCGCACTCGCCAGGGCATTGGCTCCCTCGCCGCGGTTGTTGATGCTCGACGAGCCGCTGGGCTCCCTCGATCGCGCACTGCGAGAACGCCTCATCGTCGAGCTCCGCCAACTGCTCGTTGACCACGCCATAACCGCCGTCTACGTCACGCACGATCAGGAGGAGGCCTTCACCATTGCCGATGATCTCCTCGTCCTTCGCAACGGAACCGTCGCACAGTCCGGAACACCCGAGCTGGTATATCGCCGACCGGCCGATGAATGGACCGCCCGGTTCCTCGGATTTCGCAACATCGTTCGAGCCCGTGTGATCGCCGGGGAAGCTGTGACTCCATGGGCTCGCTTCTCCACGGCGGACGATGACGGGGAGCACACCTTCGTCCTTCCGCCGGACGGGTTGACCGTGGACCCCGACGCCGGCCTGAGAGGCACCGTCGTGGGCCGGGCTTTCCGCGGAGGGCACTACCTGGTGCAAGTCGCCGTTGCCGGCGGCCCGACCCTCGACGTGGAAGTAGCTCGCAGCGCTCCCGCGCTCGGCGCCGAGGTGGGCTTGCGCATCGGATCCGCCGTCGCAATCTGAGCGACCCCGGCCTGCCGGAGTCCCTCACGAGGGGCACCCGACTATCCGGCGGCCAGCTTCCAGATTCCCTGCTGGAGGGTCAAGAAGTAGATCTCGCCGTCCGGGCCCTCACCGAATGAGGTGAGGAGATTGAGATCGATGCCCAGTTCGAACAGGGCGACGGCGCGCCCATCGTGAGTGTCGAGGGCAAACACCTTGCCCCGGCAATAGTCGGCGAAGAGGTACATGCCTTCGAGTTCGGCGATCTCCGACCCGCGATATACGTAACCACCGGTGATCGCGCAGCCACCCTCATCGTGCCGGTATTCGAGCAGGGGCAGAGTGTGGTTGTCGGGCAGGTGCCCCTCGAACCTGTAGGTGCCTTCGAGCGTCGACCACCCGAAGTTCTCTCCACCGTTTGAGCCGGCCGGGACGAAGTCGATCTCCTCGACACAGTTCTGCCCGACGTCGCCGATCCACAGATCTCCAGAAGTTCTATCGAAGCTGAACTTCCACGGGTTGCGAAGTCCCCACACCCAGGTGGCGGGAGCATCGCTTCGACCAACGTAGGGGTTGTCGGAGGGAATCGAGTAGGGCTGGTCCCCGTCGGGCCGGGGATCGAACCGCAGAATCGACGCGTACGGGAGATCCAGCTCCTGACCATTCCGGAACCGATCGCCGATGCTTCCGCCGTCACCCAAGCCGAGATAGAGGTAGCCGTCCGGGCCGAACTCGATGTGACCTCCGTTGTGCCATTCCTGGGGCTCCCGTATCGTGCGAACGGTCCGGCGGCTCGCCTGGTCGAAGGCGGTGCCGTCCCAGCCGTACTCATCGAGAACCACCGAACCGTCGAGATCGGTGTAGGTCAGGTAGACGAACCCGCCACCCGGCGCGAACGCCACCGAGAGGAGGCCCTGCTCGGCCCCGTCGCCGACCTCCGACGTTAGATCCACGGCGACACCGGCGGCTCCGGCGGAGTCGATCGAGTAGAGCAGCCCTCGTTTCGTCGTGACGAAGGCCACATCCGAACCGGGCGGAAAAGCCATCGAAGTCGCTCCATCGATGCCGGCGAACTGCTCGGCCACAACCGGCTCACCGGACCATGCCCGGATTCCTACATCGTCGAATCCCCTGGTTTCGTCGATGGAGGGGGCTTCGCAAGTCTCCCATGCAAAGACCGGAGGTTCCTCCCACGGACTCCAAACAATGAAACCGGTACCGGCGATCACTGCGGCAGCCGCAACGCCGCCTGCCGCCCACCGCCTGCCGATTCGCCTTCGCCCGTTCATCGGCCACACGGTAACCGGGTGGTCGGGTGGTCGAGTCGCCTCAGGATCTGAGCGGTTCGATCGCTTCGAGGAAGCCGGCGGGAGCGCGCCGCGGACGCCCGTCTGCGTCGGTGATCGCGCCCGTCAGCTCGAGGGTGGCGACCGCCTCTCCCTCGATCGCGGCTACCTGGCTCCAGCGCGACGTTACCCGCTTCGACTCCACGAGCCGGCTGGTGATATCGAGCCTCTCGCCGTAGACGGCAGGGCGGTGAAACCGGGCGCGCACTTCGGCAACCACGAGATGGAAACCTTCTCGCTTCAGCCGGGTGAGGTCGTATCCAACCGATGCAAGAGCATCGATGCGAGCCGTCTCGAAATAGGAGAAGTAGACCGCGTGATTGAGATGGTCGTAGGGATCCAACTCATAGAAGCGGACCTGGACTTGCGTGAGGTGGGCCATTCGGTGAGAAGACTACGTCTTGTGAAGGAAGTGCGCGGCGGCGGCAGGCAATCCAACGGAGCGTGTGATTCGCCGGCTGCAGCCGGTCACGATCGAGATGGGGGCCGTCGACTTCGAGCAGGCCCGGGAGGCAAAGCTGCCCCCTTCATCAAAGGAGTCCCCGATCTCCTGCCGGAGGAGGCCGCAAGGCCAAGTAGCCTCCTTCTATGCGCGCATGGGTATTGAACGAAACGAACGGCCCCGAGTCGTTCACACTGCAAGAGGTCCCCACTCCCGACCCCGGCCCCGGTGAGGTCCGGGTCAAGCTGGAAGTCTCTGCTCTCAACCACCTGGACCTGTGGGTGTCGAGAGGTATGCCGGCACCCCACCGATTCCCGCACATCGCCGGAGCAGACGGCACCGGAGTGGTCGAGGCGATCGGAGACGATGTGGCATCGGTCTCGCCCGGGGACTCGGTCACGATCAACCCTTCCGTTTCCTGCGGCCGGTGTTCCATCTGCCTCACCGGCGACACGCCGTACTGCAAGTCCTACGGCATCCTCGGAGAACACTCGAACGGGACGCTGGCGGAGTACGTCGTCGTCCCGGCACGCAACGTCGTGCCGCGGCCGGCGGGCATCGGCGCAGTTGAGGCTGGTTGCTACGGGCTGGCCTACGGCACGGCGATGCGCATGCTCCGGCGGTCGAACCTCCGTGCCGGCGACGTTCTGCTGGTCGTCGGCGTTGGCGGGGGTGTCTCCGGAGCAGCTCAACTGATCGGACGGGCCATGGGCGCGGATGTGTATGTGACGTCGCGGAGCCCCGACAAGATTGCGGCCGCACTCGAGATGGGAGCCGCCGGAGGCTTCGACTCCAGCGGAGAGTTCGCCAGGGATTTGAAGAAGACGATCGGGCGGGGTGCCGATGTTGTCATCGAGAACGTCGGGCCGGCGACCTGGGCCCAGTCGATCCGGTCACTCGAGTCGGGTGGCCGCCTGGCCATCTGTGGTTCCACGAGCGGACCCAAAGTCGAGATCTCTGTGCCCTATCTGTTCTTCAAGCAGTTGGAGATCATCGGTTCGACGATGTTCGACCACTCAGAGTTCGAGCGGGTGACGCGGCTGATCGACGGAGGGGCTGTTCCAGTCGTCGTCGATTCGGTGTACCCGTTCGAGGATTTGCCGGACGCTGTTGCTCGCCTGGACTCCGGACTACAGCGGGGCAAGGTAGCCATCCGGCACGGTTGATGCCCTCGATTTCGCTTTGGCATTGAAGCGGGGTGTAGCGCTATTCTCTTGCCACTGACGTTTCCCGATTCCGGTCGGGTTCACGCCACGGGGGCGTGGTGAAGTCTGGAGTTCACGCCGGCCTGTCAAGCCGGAGGTCGCGAGTTCAAATCTCGTCGTCCCCGCCAGAGACCCCGCTTGCCGGGGTTTCTTGGTCAGGTAGCTCAGTTGGTAGAGCGCTGGTCTGAAAAACCAGAGGTCGGCGGATCGATCCCGCCCCTGACCACGAGAACCCGACTCCCCGAGTCGGGTTCTTCGGGCTTCATCCCGGTTTGCCCCGGGCTATCGGAATCACCCACTCCAGACCCGACGGCTCCCGGCTATGCCGGAGGGCGGTTCACCGCAGGTACTCTGCGACCGAGACGCCATCGGCCGCCTTGCACACGTAGATCGAGGCATGGCGCCCGACGATGCTGAGGTACCTCTGCGCCACCTCACCGGAGAAGGCCTCCACGCTCTCCGTCGCGACCAGGGCAACGGCACAGCCGGCGAAACCTCCACCCGTCATCCTTGCTCCAAGGCAACCGGCGGCGGATCCTGCCGCCTCCACGATGGAATCGAGTTCATGACCGGAGACCTCGAAGTCGTCGCGCAAGCTCCGGTGGGAAGCGGCCATCAGTTCTCCCATACCTTCAGCGTCACCCGTTCGAAGGGCGTCGACCGCCGCCAGGGTGCGCCGGTTCTCACCAACGACATGGCGTGCCCGTTTTGCCAGAACCGGATCATGGAAGACCGTCGAATCCAATGCCTCCTGCGAGAGGTCGCGGAGCGATGGCACTCCGGAGGCGCGGGCCGCCGCCTCGCACTGCCGGCGGCGCTCGTTGTAGCGGCTCTCGGTCAAACGGCGGCGAGTACCCGTGTCGAGGATCACGACGCTGACGCCGGCCGGTATGGCGACGGGCGTCATATCGAGTGTCCGGCAGTCGATGAGCAGCGCGTGGCCCGCACGACCGGCCGCGCAAACCAGCTGGTCCATGATCCCGCTGTTGATTCCGACCCAGTCGTTCTCGGCCCGTTGCGAGAGTCTGGCGGCCTCGACCGGATCCCAGTCATCTCCGGTGAGAGCGGAGAACAACCGCGCCATCCCGACCTCCAGGGATGCAGACGACGAAAGGCTGGCTCCCAGGGGAATGTCACCGGCGATGAAACCATCGAATCCACGAGACGCTCCGGCCCCGACCGCCCAGGCAACTCCTTTGACGTACTCGATCCAGGTCTCGCCGCCCCTCTCCAGGTCGTCGAGGTCGAACCCGCCGGTGCCGAAACCTTCGGAAACGAGCTTCACCCGGCGATCCCCTCGAGCACCGGCGGCTATGACCGTTGTCCGGTCGATGGCCATCGGCAAGACGAACCCGTCGTTGTAATCGGTGTGCTCTCCGATCAGATTGACCCGACCGGGCGAAGTGACGATCAGATCGGGTTCTCGACCGAATCGACCCTTGAAACCTTCGATCGCGGCGAGCTCAATCGACATGCACAGCACCCTTCGACAGGTAGTGGGTAGACGGGACGGACCGCAGCAGAGCGGCAGCCTCTTCCGCACTGAGGTCACGTTGGGGCTCGGCCAGCAGTTCGTAACCGACCATGAACTTGCGTATCGAAGGAGAACGGAGGAGCGGAGGGTAGAAGTGCGCGTGGAGTTGCCAGTGATCGATGTCGCCGATGCCGAAGGGAGCACCGTGCCACCCCATCGAGTAGGGGAACGGGTACCGGAACAGGTTGTCGTATCGGATCATCAACTCGTTGAGGAGGCGGGCCAGGTCCAATCGAGCGGCGTCGCCGAGATCGGGTAGGCGCCGAAACGGCAGGCGCGGAAGAAGCAGGACCTCAAACGGCCACATCGCCCAGTAGGGCACGACGGCCAGCCAGGAATCGCTGGAGGCAACCACCCGGTCGCCGAGTTCGCTCTCCTTCTCCGCATAGTCGACAAGCAGCAGGCCGCCGTTCTCGCGGTGATAGTCCTCCTGGCGAGCGTTCTCGGACTCGGCTTCGGTCGGAAGAGCAGACCCTGCCCAGATTTGACCGTGGGGATGAGGACTCGAAGCACCCATCGCCGAGCCGGAGTTCTCGAAGACCTGCACCCATTGATACTCGGATCCCAGCTCCTCGGTCTGCGCCGCCCAGACATCGACCACGGCATTGATCGAATCGGGATCCATCCGGGCGAGCGTCAGGTCGTGGCGAGGGGAGAAGCACACCACCCGGCAGGTTCCGGATTCCGGTTCAGAGCGGAAGAGCGGGGTCCCGGCGTTGTGGCCCGGCCGAACCTCCGGCCGCAACGCGGGGAAGTCGTTGACGAACACGAACGTGGCTTCGTAGTCGGGGTTGACCTCTCCCCCTGCGCGGACGTTTCCCGGGCACAGATAGCAGGACGGGTCGTGGGGATTTCGCACACCGGCGGTGTCTGGCTCTACGCCGCCCTGCCACGGGCGAGCCGTCCGGCCGGTCGAAACGAGGACCCAGCGACCGGTGAGCGGATTGAACCGACGATGAGCCCCCACAGGTGAAGGCACAGTCATGACCCGAAGCAGTCGGGACCACCCATCAGTCCGCTACCTCGACCGCGGTCCCCGCCTCCCGCAACAGGGCAATCACCTCGGGAGGAGCCGACCGGCCGGTTATCACGAGGTCGACATCGGCCAGGCCGGTCACCTTGGCAACGCTGATGCTGTTGATCTTGGATCCGTCGGCAACCACGACACACCTCTGGGCTGCCCGGATCATCATCTTCTTGACCATCGCCTCCGGCAGGTTGATGCTGGTGACTCCCTCCTCGGGATGCACTCCATTGCAGCCGATGAAGGCGGTGTTGACATTGATCTGGGACAGAATCGCGTCGGACAACGGCCCGACGAGGGAGTGCTGACGGGGTCTCAGCGTGCCTCCGGTAACGACAACGGAGAGTCCGGGCACCCCTTTCTCCAACTCGAGAGCCACGTTGAGGCCGTTGGTGAACACCACCACGTCTTCGAGGTTGTCACGGACGACCAGGGACCGGGCTACCGCAGCCGATGTCGAACCGACATCGAGGATCACCGTTTCCCCGGAGGACACCATGCCGGCCGCCGCGCGACCGATTGCTGCTTTCTCTGAGGCAGCGGTGGTCTCCGACTCCTCGACGCTCGGCTCAGACCGGCGGCGCCTGGTGCGCAGGACTGCGCCGCCGTGGACCCGCTGCAACCCGCTGTCGGTCGAAAGGGCGTCGAGGTCGGATCGAACGGTGACCTCGGAGACTCCAAAGAGCCTGCTGAGGTCCGAGACGCGCATGAACTCGCGCTCGCGGATGAGGGCCAGCATGCGACTGCGGCGAAGCGAAGGGGGGACGTTCTCCACAAACACCAACTTACGATTACTTCCGACTGTTTGTCAAGGCGCAAGTCAAAGGCTTTCGTCTTGACAAATATTCCAAAACAGTCGTAGGTTAGAGGGTGCGGTTCACGTGACCGCAATCCCTAGGAGGTTCTATGGGTAAAACCAAACTCATTCGTCTGCTGGCAGCCGTACTTGCGTTCTCAATGATCGCAGCGGCATGTGGTGGAGATGAGGAAACTGCCGACACGACTGCCACGACGGCAGCCGGCGAGGCACAACAGGTCGAGGTCTTCTCTTGGTGGACCGGTGGCGGTGAGGCAGCAGGCCTCGACGCCATGATTGAGGTGTTCGCCGGGACCGACCCAGACATCGAGTTCATCAACTCGGCAGTCGCCGGTGGCGCAGGCACCAACGCCCGCGCCGTCCTGGCGTCCCGCCTGCAGGCCAATGATCCGCCGGACAGCTGGCAGGGCCACGCCGGGCAAGAACTGATCGGCACCTACGTGGCCGCCGGCCAAATCGAGCCGCTCAACTTCCTGTACGACGAGATGGGCTGGCTGGACGTCATGCCCGAGACGCTGATTCCGCTGATCAGCGACGGTGGCAACATCTACTCGGTGCCGGTGAACATCCACCGTGCCAACGTGCTGTGGACCAACCCGACCGTCCTCGCCGACAACGGCATCGACGTTCCCGAGTCGCTCGACGACTTCTTCGCCGCCTTGGACACTCTCCAGGCTGCCGGAATGGATGCTCCGCTCGCCATGGGTGAGCAGTGGACTTCGATGCACCTGCTCGAGACCATCATGCTCGCCTCGCTGGGCGCAGACGGTTGGAACGGACTGTGGGACGGATCGACCGGCTGGGACAGCGCGGAAGTGACGAAGGCCCTCGAGGACTACGCCAAGGCGCTGACCTACACCAACGCCGATGCTTCAGCCCTCTCCTGGCAGGATGCCGGGCAGTTGGTGCTCGACGGCGACGCCGCCTTCAACATCATGGGCGACTGGGCCGAGGGTTTCTACCGTGAACTCGGTATGGAGCCGAACGTCGACTTCGGTTGGGCTCCGGTCCCCGGGACGAGTGGCTTGTTCCAGTTCCTCTCGGACAGCTTCGTGCTGGCCAAGAACGCACCTCATCGTGACGCGGCCATCGCCTGGCTCAAGGTTGCCGGTTCGCTTGAAGGCCAAGACGCTTTCAACCCCGTCAAGGGATCGATCCCGGCGCGGAGTGACGGCGATCGCAGCCTCTACGGCGAGTACCTGCTCTCGGCCATGGACGACTGGGCCAGCAACCGCGTGGTCGGAAGCTTGACCCACGGTGTTGTTGCCAACGACTCCTGGAAATCGGAGATCGACACGGCGCTCGGCCTGTTCCTGGTCGACGGCGATGTCGCCGCATTCCAGACGGCGCTGGTCGCCGCCCAGGTCGCGTCCGGCTAAGTTCCTCTAGACGTCTACTACTGACGGTCGGTTCCCCCTTCGGGGGGGACCGACCGTTTCCCAAACCGGGAGCATTGAATGGCGGTCGCAACCGCTGAACAGAAGGCACCGAAGAGGCGAAGCAAGTTCTTCACCTTGCAGAACTGGTGGGGAGTTCTCTGGGTGCTCCCGTCCCTGATCGCCGTTACCCTGTTCGTTTACGGATTCATCGGCTGGACCGCCCGAGTATCGGTGAGCGCCTGGAAGGGTCTGCTGGCCGACTACACGTATGTCGGGTTCGACAACTTCGCCGGCCTTGCCTCCGACCCGAGATTCGACATCGACATCCAGAACACTGCGATATTCACCATCGTCTTCGTTCTGGGGTGTCTGGCAATCGGTCTCGGGCTTGCGATCTTGCTCGACAAGGGGATCCGTGCCGAAGGTTTCTTCCGCAGCCTCTTTCTGTTCCCGATGGCCATTTCGTTCATCGTCACCGGCGTCGTGTGGCGCTGGCTCATGAACCCGGCTCAGGGTGATCGTCTGAGTGGTTTGAATCTGCTGTTCGACAAGATGGGTCTCGACTTCCTGGCCAACCAGTGGCACGGGACTCCGACGTGGGGCATAGCCGCCGTTGCGATTCCGGCCGTTTGGCAGATGTCCGGCTACACGATGGCCCTGTACCTGGCGGGCCTACGCGCCGTCCCCGAGTCGCTGAGAGAGGCGGCACGGGTCGATGGGGCGTCGGAGTTCCAGGTCTACCGCAAGGTGGTCATGAAGCTGATCAGACCGGTGACGCTGAGCGCCATAATCATCCTCGGCCACATCTCGCTCAAAGTATTCGACCTGATCGTTGCAATGGCCGGCAAGCAGGTGGCACTGGATGTCCCGTCTATCTACATGTGGACCACGACGTTCGACGGCTTCTTCTTCGGCCGCGGTGCAGCGATCGGCATCGTCCTCCTGCTGTCGGTGGCGGTGCTGGTCATCCCATACCTCTGGTACACCCTGCGGCAGGAGTCGGATTCATGACCACCGCCGCCGCTTCCCCGGGCTCACGCCGCGCCTGGGTATACATACCTCTGACCATGATGGCGCTGTTCTACCTGGTGCCGCTCTTCGTGATGCTCAACACCGGCCTCAAGAGCTTCGACGAAGTGAGCCTTCGCACGATGTGGAATCTGCCGGCCGGATTGTCGTTCGACAACTTCCAGGCCGCCTGGGAAGCACTGCGGCCCAACCTCTGGAACTCGGTGAAGATCGTCGTGCCGGCAGCCACCATCTCCTCGATCCTCGGCTCGATCAACGGCTTCGTTCTCGCCAAGTGGAAGTTCAAAGGGGCGAATGTCGTCTTTCCGATTCTGCTGTTCGGGATGTTCATTCCCTATCAGGCGGTCCTGATTCCCCTCGTCACGTTCATGTCGAAGATCGGCCTTGCCGGTGGCACCTGGGGCCTCGTGGTGGTCCACGTGATCTACGGAATCCCGATCACGACGCTCATCTTCCGCAACTACTACGCAACGATCCCCGAAACCCTCATCGAGGCTGCAAAGATCGACGGCGCCGGAATCTGGAGCACCTACAGCCGCATCATGCTTCCCCTGGCCATTCCGAGTTTCGTAGTGGTCTACATCTGGCAGTTCACATCCGCCTGGAACGACTTCTTGTTCGCGGTGGTTCTGACCAACACCGAGAACTGGCCGGTGACCGTTGCCCTCAACAACCTGGCCGGCAGCCAGATCATCGCCTGGAACGTCCAGATGGCCGCCTCTTTCCTGGCAGCCGTCCCGACATTGCTCATCTACATCTTCCTCGGCCGCTACTTTTTGCGCGGCATGATGTCGGGAGCGCTCAAGGAGTAACCGCAGACCGCCCCGGGGTTGAGGCTCCGGCTCCGCAGGAAGCGGCCGGAAACGGCCGGACGGGCCGGGCACAATCAGCCGATCGAAAGCAGGGCATCCGTTGACGTCGAAGATCCTCTCCACTTCCGCCGGCACCAACCAGCAGTCCTTCTCGTCGCGGGACTGGGGCTTGTTCTGGTCGATCAGCCTCATTTGGGGAGCATCTTTCCTGCTACTGGACGTCGGACTCGACGCGTTTGAGCCGGGCCTCATCACCTGGCTCCGGGTTGGAACGGGAGCGGCCGTGCTGTGGCTATTCCCCCAGACACGGGTTGCGGTGGCGCCCGCCGATTGGCCGCGTCTGATCGCGTTGTCCGTCATCTGGGTGGCGATTCCGTTCTCGCTGTTTCCGATTGCACAGCAATGGATCAACTCTGCTCTCGCCGGGATGCTGAACGGCGCAATGCCGATCTTCGCGGCGGCCATAGCCTCGCTCCTCCTCCGCCGTCTACCGAGAGGTGCTCAGCTGGCAGGCGTCGCCGTCGGATTCCTCGGCGTTGTCGCCATCGCTTCCCCTTCGCTCGGCGACGGAGGGTCGGAGGCTCTGGGGGTGGGCCTGGTTCTGCTGGCAACGGTTTGCTACGGCCTGGCAGTCACCATCGCCACCCCCGTTCAGCAACGCTACGGTTCGCTTCCGGTCATGGGCCGGATGCTGGCACTGGCGACCATATGGACGGCGCCACTGGGCGTGTCGGGCTCTCTCGCTTCGAGCTGGGGATGGGAATCGTTCGCGGCCGTGGCCATCGCAGGTGTCTTCGGTACCGGTCTGGCGTTTGTGATCATGGGCAGTCTGGTGGGGAGGGTCGGGTCGACACGGGCGTCGTTCATCACCTATGTGATCCCGGTAGTAGCCCTGGCGCTCGGCGTCATCTTCCGAGGTGACGTCGTAACAGCCGTGTCGATTGTCGGTGTGATCCTGGTGATAGCCGGGGCGGTGCTGGCATCGCGCCGGGAAACCTGACGCGGCACAGCGGAGCCCCGAAGCTGCGCCCGGCCATCCTCAACGCTTCGTCGAGACGGGCGGCAGGTCGCAAAGCAACGCGAGCCGCTGCCTTCTCCCGGCTTCGACAAAGCGGCGGTGGACTTCGACCGCCGGCCACTCAGCCTCACGACCCGGTGCCTGAACCGTTCGCGCGCTGATCCCGATTGTCGGCTCGGGGGCTTCCCGCATCGTTGGCGGCTCCATGTGGTTACATCTACTGGTTCGGCGTCAATCCGGAGTATCTGAAGTGCCCTTGTTCGACGACACAAGTGATCGGGTGACACCGGTGGACCACGTCACCGGCGCCGGTGCGTCGGGACGAGGGCCGGAACCGAAGCAACGGGGGCGGGTCCTGATCGGGATGCTGGGAGGATTGGCGATCGGCTTGCTGCTGGCGGCCGGCTCCCAGCTGAACTCCCCAGACGCCGAGACGTCCCCCTCGACGATACCGCCGGTCGGAGCCCCACCCACGGTGCCTACGACGACCACCACACTTGCACCGTCGCGTCTCGACATCCTGGTGGATGGCTACGAGGGGACCCTCTTTCTCGCCGGTGCCGCCAACCAACAAGGCAAGCTGTGGCGATGGGAGTCCCGGACCGGTGCGCCGCTCAACCTCGAAGTTCCCAACTTGATGACGGATGCCGGTTTCAACGCATCCGGGGTTCGGGTGGCGGTGACGAGCCGGAGCGGCTCCTCGCCCTGGCGGACGTTGTGGATCGGCACAGCCGGAAATCAGGAGCCCATCGCGGTCGATGTCGCCACCTGGCGTTGGCATGCCCATGACCCGAGCCGCATTGCCTGGGTGGAGGTCAACCGCATCGACGGGTCACCCGAACTGCACGTTGCCGTCCTTCCGGTAGGCGTCGTGCAGATCACTCCTCTCGAGGAACTCGGCACCATTGTCCGCTTCGACGACAGCGGCCTCCTGTTGGATCTCAACCCGATCCTCTTCGTCGGAGAGAACCCGCCGCGCGACGACGACGCTGGCGGACCGGCCGGCTACGTCCTCGCCGCCGTGGACCTCGACGGCCGGGAGTTCGGACGGAACAGTGGCCGATACGTCGGGACGCTGCCCGATGGAAGGATTCTGATTTCCCAGGCCGGCAATCTCATGGTGACGGCATCCGACCTGACCGACCCGGAGCCGTTCGGGTTCCCGAGCGGGAAGAGGATGGCCTCCATCGAAGCCGCTCCCGACGGCAGTACGTGGGCAATCTGGGAGATCGAGGAGACCACGGGCGTATCCGCTCCGGCCCAACTGTGGATCCTCCGGGACGATGAGATGCTGTTCGAGACGACACTGCCGTCGGCGCTCCGCGCCGTGTCCTGGTCACAGGACGGACGGTGGCTGATAGCCGCAGTCGGCGAGCCTGCCCCTCTCTCGGGCTTCTCATCCGGCCAACTCTGGTTCGTCGACACGGAGGACTGGTCGATGCATGCAGTCGAAGCGCCCGGCTTCGTGTTCGACATCGCCGCCGTGCCGTAGCGAGCCCCGGGCCGACCGCGACTCCGGGGTATCAGCTCGAAAAGGCCACCGACATCGGCCCGGCCCAGCGCATCGCAACCGAAACGTAGTGGGTGCTCGCCGTCTCCCAATCGCCGGAAGCCAGGGCGTTGATCGACTCCCACACCTCGGATGAGGACTCGTCGAGCAGGAGATCCGTCTCATCGAACAGTTCCGACACCGTCCCGTAGTCGAGTTCGACCAGCGCGTCCTCGGGATGACCCGATACCCACTCCGCCAACTCCTCTATCTCCGACACCACGCCGCCGTCCATGCCCACGTCGCGCAGCACGCCGGCGACCTCATCCAACCGTCCCGCAGCTTCCCGTTGCAGGGTGCGGTACCGAATCGACTTCCCGGTCTCGTTGTCGACGATTTCCCTCTCGGTGGGGTCGAACGCCGAGAACCAGCGCAGCGGGACGTGCCATGCGGAAGTCAGTATGAAAGACCTGGCCAGAGGCTGTTCATAGATCGAATCGAGATGCTCGGCGGCCTTGCGCGCGACGCGATCTGGAACCAGCAGCTCACCACCGATTCCCGCGTAGGCGGTGCGGAAGGCGAGGAGTCCTTCCATGGCCCTGAGCAACGGCCTCCTCACGCACCCGTACCGAGCCCCTCCCCATTCGGCGATCAACACGTCATCGCGCATCGAACCTCGAACCAGACCGACGGGGGTCGCGGCGCGCAGCGAGCCGGTCGGCTCGGAGCTGACCTCGGGCAGTGTCAGCCCCTCAGCATTGAGCGTCTCCTCCGGGAGATAGACACGAAGATAGGCTGTGGCCGTCATGGGGCCACATGGTAGGGGCACATCTGACCAACGCCACGAAGACCGCATCTGGCCCTCATGGGTAGACTGCGGGAGCAGTTCCAACGAGTGAAGGGATGCGCGCCTATGGGCGTATTCGACTTAGCCGAACAGACCGGTCACGAGCAGGTTCTCTACGGCTACGACGAGTGTTCCGGCCTCAAGACCATCATCGCTATCCACTCCACTGCTCTCGGGCCCGCACTCGGCGGGCTTCGTTTCTATCCATACGAAAACGAGCAGGACGCGCTGATCGACGTCTTGAGATTGTCGAAAGGGATGAGCTACAAGGCCGCCGCAGCCGGGCTGGACCTCGGCGGGGGGAAGGCGGTGATCATCGGCGACTCGTTCACCGACAAGTCCGAGCGACTCTTCCGAGCATACGGCCGGATCGTCGATTCTCTCCGCGGACGCTACATCACGGCCGAGGACGTCGGTACCACCGCAAAGGACATGGAGTTGATCCGGCGCGAGACGATGTGGGCCGTTGGGATTCCGATTCCGGAGGGCGGTTCCGGAGACCCGTCGCCGGCCACAGCCCGGGGTCTGTTCTCCGGACTGACCGCCACCTCGGAATTCCTGTGGAACACCGCCGACCTGACCGGTCGCCGGGTAGCGGTGCAAGGTGTCGGCAAGGTCGGGTACTACTACGTCGAGCAACTGGTCCGGGCCGGTTGCGAAGTGATCGTCGCCGACAAGTACGGGCCTGCGATCGACAAGGTGACCGAGGACTTCGGCGTGAAGGCGGTTGATCCCGAGGAGATCTTGTTCGTCGACTGCGACATTCTCTCCCCGTGCGCACTCGGTGCGTCGTTGACCGAGGAGACGATCCCCAAGCTGGCGACCCGGGTGATCGTCGGTGCTGCCAACAACCAGTTGGCGACCGACGAGGATGGTGATCGAATCGCCGATCGCGGCATTCTGTATGCGCCCGACTTCGTCGTAAATGCAGGTGGGTTGATCAACGTCTTCGAAGAGATGCGCGGCTACGAGAAGACACGTGCAATGCACCACGTCGACAGCATCCACGATGCAACCACCCGCATCCTGGAGAAGGCGCGGCACGACGGTACCAACCCGCACTTGGCTGCCGTCAATGTGGCCGAGCAGCGTATGAAGCTGATCGGCGACCTCCGCCGGTTCCGGCGACACGGCGACGACCGCAACTAGGAGCAGACGAGTGGATCTTGAAGTAGGGGAGATCAAGGACAGCCATATCGAGCTCGGCCTGAGCGACGAGCAGGTTCTCGATCTATATCGAAAGATGCTGTTGACGCGCATCGTCGACGATCGGACCTGGGCATTGAACCGGCAGGGTCGCGCCCCATTCGTCGTTTCCTCCTCCGGACACGAGGCCGCGCAGGTGGGTTCTGCTTTCGCGCTCGACCCGACCATCGATTGGGCCCTCCCCTACTACCGGGATGTCGGAGTAGCCCTCACCTGGGGGTTCACACCGTACGACTACTTCTTGACGGTGTTCAGCAGGGCGGCAGACGTAACCAGCGGCGGCCGGCAGATGCCCGGACACTGGTCCGACCCGGCGCGGAACGTGTTCAGCCACTCGTCCGCCATCGCCACGCAGTATCCGCACGCGGCGGGAATCGCCTACGGACAAATGATGGACAAAACCGGCGGAGTGGTGATCGTATACGGTGGAGAAGGCTCGACCTCCGAAGGCGACTGGCACGAGATGATGAACTTCGCCGGGGCCCGCCGACTCCCGCTGATCGTCGTCATCGAGAACAACCAGTACGCCATCTCGGTCCCGGAGGCGGAGGAGGTGGGGGGCATCATCGCCGACCGGGCACTCGGATACGGATTCCACGGCGCTCTGATCGACGGCAACGACGCTCTCTCCGTCTATTCGGCCACGAAGGCTGCAGCAGAACGGGCTCGTGCCGGTGGCGGGCCGAGCCTGATCGAAGCGCGCACCTATCGCTATTACGCCCACACATCGGATGACGACGACAAGCTCTACCGCAGTCGCGAGGAGGTTGAGCAGTGGAGGCGTCGTGATCCGCTGATTCTGCTCAAGCAATACCTCATAGAGGCGCGATTGCTGCCGGAGGCCGTCGAAGAGGAGATGGAACGGGAGCTACGGGCTCGGGTGGCAGACGCAGTAGAGCGTGCCGAAGCCGAGCCGTTCAGCGACGACGCAACCGGCAAAGTGTATGCCAATCCGATCGTTCCCACCGTGGCGGCCACCGAACCCGAGCCGGAGCCGGCCGGTGAGGAAGTCAACATGATTCAGGCAGTGAACATGGCTCTGCACGAGATCATGGCCGCCCACCCTGAGGCAGTCGTATTCGGTGAGGACGTCGCCGACCCGAAGGGCGGGGTCTTCAAGGCAACGCAAGGGCTGACAAACGCTTTCGGCGCCGATCGCTGCTTCAACTCACCGCTGGCTGAATCGCTGATCATCGGAACCGGCATAGGACTGGCGGCGGTCGGGAAGATGGCACTCGCCGAGATCCAGTTTGCCGACTACATCCACCCCGCTTTCGATCAGATCGTGTCTGAGGTCGCCCGGGTCCACTACCGGACCGACGGGAGGTGGAACGTCAAGATGGTGATCCGGACGCCGTACGGCGGCGGGATCAACGGCGGGTTGTATCACTCGCAGTCGGTGGAGGCCTTCTACACCCACGTGCCCGGCCTGAAGGTCGTCGTTCCCTCGACACCCGCCGACGTGAAGGGACTGTTGTGGGAAGCTGCCCTGGACCCCGACCCGGTCTTGTTCCTGGAGCCGAAGAAGCTGTACCGGCTGGGACGCGGACCTTACCCCAACGACGACTTTCGGATCCCTCTGGGTAAAGCCGCGGTTCGGCGGAAGGGTCGGGACGTCACGCTCATCGCCTACGGCGCTATGGCGTTCTTCACGCTCGAGGCGGCGGCACTGCTGGAGGAGGAGGGCGTGGACGCTGAGGTCATCGACCTGCGCTCCCTGAAGCCGCTCGACTGGCCCACCATCGAAGCGTCCGTTCGAAAGACCGGAAGAGCGCTGATCATCCACGAGGACAACGAGTTCATGGGATTCGGTGCCGAGATCGCAGCCCAGATCGCGGACACGGCTTTCGAATACCTGGATGCTCCGGTCAAGCGGTACGGATCGCCCGACGTGCCGACCTTCCCGTTCGCCGGTGTGCTCGAGGAACAGATCCGCCCCAACGTCGAGGGCATCATCGAGCGGGCCAAGGAGCTGGCGGCCTTCTGAGACCCGGAACAGCCGGGCGCCGGTATCGAGGAGGCGGGATTTCCCTCGCATATCGGGAGGATCCGCAGCGCGCAGGCTAGTTTTCGGATGTGCTTCGCTGGATCGTTCGGATCGCCGTCATCATCCTCATCGGATTGATCGCCTTCGTGGTCCTGGCGCCGCTGGCGCCGGACGGCAGCGGACTCAGCGACGCCCGCGATGCTTTCGTCGACGGCCTCAAGGCCTGGTGGGGCAACCCGATCACACCCTGAAACCCTTTTCGCGCGACATTCGGAACCTATAGGTTCCGAATGTCGCG
>DATIPS010000053.1 GCA_035471805.1 Acidimicrobiia bacterium
CGGCCTCGTCGCGGCCGGCCTGGCCGATGCGACCTGGACCCTCGTTCCGAAACACGAATGGGACGTGGCAGCCGGCGCGGCACTAGTCCTCGCCGCCGGCGGCGTGGTGCTCGGACTGGACGGAAAGCCCCCGGAGTTCAATCGCCCCGACCCGAAGATGAAAGGTTTCGTGGCCGCGGCACCGGGAATCGCGGAGGATGTTCGCAGTTTGCTGGGGCTGTAGCCGTAGGCCATGGCTGTAGGCAGTTGGCAACTCGCCCCCCGCCGGACCCGGCAGGTCCGCCTTTCTCCCGCCACGCAGTGAGGGGAGTCCGCCTGATCCAAAGGATCAGGGGCGAGGGGGGCGCCCCACGGGGGCTCCTGCTACCTCCTACCGCCCCAGGAACTCCTGCACACGGGCGGCCACCGATTCGGCCGTGAAACCGTACTTCTCGGCCAGCACCGTGTCGGGGGCAGACGCTCCGAACGCGTCGAGGCCGATTGACAGGTCCGCGTAGCGGCTCCAGCCGAACGTCGATCCGGCCTCGACCGAGACGACGGGCAGGCCGGCTCCCAAGACCTCCTCACGGTAAGAATATTCCTGCTCCTCGAAGGCTTCCCAGCAGGGCAGGCTGACGACCCCGGCGGAGACACCGGAACCGGCGAGCAGATCAGCGGCTTCGAGGGAGAGCGCAACCTCAGAACCGGTGGCAACGATCACCACGTCCGACCCGTCCCTCAGGACATAACCGCCCCGCTTCACTCCCCCGCCGGGCCGGTCCAACGTCGGCACTCCCTGCCGGGTGAGGATGAGCGCAGTCGGCCCGTCCGTCCGGCTGAGGGCCATCTCCCATGCCTCGACGGTCTCCGTGGCGTCGGCCGGACGGATCACCCACAGGTTGGGAATCGCCCGCAATGCGGCCAGATGCTCGACCGGCTGGTGGGTCGGGCCGTCTTCACCGAGGAAGATCGAGTCGTGGGTGAACACGGAGATGCTGGGCGCCTCCATCAGGGCGGACAGCCGGATGGCCGGCCGCATGTAGTCGCTGAACACCAGGAACGTCGAACCGTAGGGTTTGAGTCCGCCGTGAACCGCCAGGCCGTTGACGATGGCGGCCATTCCGTGCTCCCGGATGCCGAAATCGATGTTGCGGCCCGTCCGGTCCTCCCTGCCGAACGACCCGGACGTCGAGATAGACGTCTTCGTCGAGGCTGCGAGATCGGCGGCACCGCCGATGAATCCGGGCACCTTCTCAGCAATCTGATCGAACAGCTTGCCGCTCGATGCCCGGGTAGCCATCGAGCCGCCGACTTCGAATCCCGGGTTCTCGAGAACGACCGGATCCGAACCGAACTGGCTGTGCCACAGAGCAGCCAGCTCGGCGTCGGCTTCCAGAGCGGCACCGGACCGATCCTTCCAGGCGGCGTGGACGTTGCGGCCGCGTTCCATCGCCTCCGAGAAGAACCCGTACACCTCATCCGGGACGTAGAAGGACTCGTCGGCGGGCCATCCCATGGCCTGTTTGGTGGCGCGGATCTCGTCGGCACCGAGCGGCGAGCCGTGTGAGGCGGACGTGTCCTGCATCGTCGGCGCCCCATGGGCGATGTGGGTATGGGCAATGATCAGACTCGGATGCTCGGTGACCGCCAGCGCCGCACGGGTGGCCTCCTCGATCGCAACATGGTCGTGCCCGTCGATGTCGACCGTATGCCAGCCGGCCGCCCTGAACCTGGCCGCCACATCCTCGGTGAAAGTGATGTCGGTCGAGCCGTCGATCGAAATCTCGTTGTCGTCGTAGAAGTAGGTGAGCTTCCCGAGACCCAGGTGACCCGCCAGCGAAGCCGTCTCCGCAGAGATTCCTTCCATTAGATCGCCGTCGGAAACGAACCCGTAGGTGCGGTGGTTGATCAGCGCCTCACCGAACCGGCCCCGCAGGTGCTCTTCGGCGATCGCCATGCCGACGGCCGTGCCGAACCCCTGGCCGAGCGGACCCGTGGTCATTTCGATACCGAGTTCCGGTTCGCGTTCCGGATGGCCGGGAGTCTTCGAACCCCACTGCCGGAAGTCCTTCAAATCGTCGAGCGACAGCTGAAAACCTGCCAGGTGCAGCAGCGAGTAGAGGAGTGTCGAACCGTGTCCGTTGGAGAGAACGAACCGATCACGGTCGATCCAGGTCGGGTCGCCGGGATCGACCACCAGGAACCTGGACCACAGCACAACCGCCAGATCGGCCATTCCCATCGGCATCCCCGGGTGCCCCGAGTTGGCCTTCTGGACGGCGTCCATGGCCAGGCCCTTGATCGTGTTGACGGCTAGCTGCTCAATAGACACGGAAATCCTCTCGCGGCGCGGATGCCTGGAGAGTAGTTGGCGCAGAAGGGCCGTTCTAAACCGGGCCGCCGGGCGCTACCAGCCGAGCGCCCTGACGAGGAATGTGGCCATCTGCCCCCTCGTCAGCGCTCCGCCGGGGCAGAAGCGACCGGCAGAACAACCGGTCGTTATGCCGGCGGCGGCCAGTGCGTTGATGCCGGATTCGTGGAGGTTGCCGTCGTCATCCGAGAAATAATCGACCGACGATGCCGGCAGGTCGAAGGCCCGGGTCACGAAGCTCGCCATCTCAGCGCGGGAGAGGTATTCGTCCGGACAGAAGCGGCCCGGATTGCACCCGGTCGTGATCCCGGCGGCTGCAATCGCATTGATCTCCGCTTCGAAGGCGCTGCCGTCGTCGTCGGTGAAGAAGTCCCCGGACTGTGCCCGCAATCCCAGGGCCCGGGCGAGGAACACGGCCATCTGCGCCCGGGTCAGCGGTGCGTCCGGGCAGAATCGACCGTCGCCGCATCCGCCGGTGATGCCGGCGGCGGCCAGCTTGATTATGTCGGACTCGTACGGCGAACCGTTGTCGTCCCAAAACGGGGGCAGACCCAGCGGATCGGGATGACCGTAGAAGATCTCGGTTGCCCATACGGACCCGGAAGGTGAAACCGCAGCTCCGATCGTCAATCGGGTGAAACCAGGGTCGAGGATATTCTTCTTGTGGCCGGGTGACTCCATGAACGCTCGGTGCAGCCTTGCGCAGTTTGCCGCATAGCCGACGTTCTCACCCCAACTCGTCTTCCCTTCCGGAAGAACGGCGGCGAGCTGTGCCGAGGTCGAGTGATAGAGGCTGCCGGCGGAGATCATCGACTGTGTGTGCTGCCTGGCATACGAGACCAGTCCGGTGTCGACCTCCAGCGGGTCGATGCCCCGCGCAGAGCGCTCGGCGTTGATGGCCTGGACGAAGCAGTTCTCGAGATCGGCCGCCGTGATCGCGGACGCCGGAACGACCATGACCTGTGAGATCAGAGCAGCTGCGACCAGAGTGCCGAATAGTTTTCTCTTCATCCGCCTGACAGGATCGACCTTGTCTGGTTATCGGCGCCTCAAAGGAAACCTAAAGGGGGCTTAGGGGTGGGGCGGGAGGCCGCAGGCAGCGGCACCACGCAGTCGGCGGGTGCCGGAGGGGCGGGCTAGCCGACCACCGTGAGGGCGCGGCTGCTCTGGTTCAGCCGCTCACAACCGTCGCCGGTCACCACAACGATGTCCTCGATCCGCATTCCGAAACGACCGGGAAGATAGATGCCGGGCTCGATCGAGAAAGCCATACCCGGCTCCAGTTCCACGCCGTTGCCTTCGACGATGTAGGGATGCTCGTGCACCTCGAGGCCGATGCCGTGCCCGGTGCGATGGATGAAGAACTCCCCGAATCCGGCCTCTTCGATGACCCTGCGGGCTGCCGCGTCGACCGACTCCGCCGTCACCCCCGGCCGCACGGCCTCGACGGCCGCCTGCTGTGCAGAATGAAGCACGCCGAACGCCTCTTCGTAGCCGTCCGGCGGAGCCGCGACAACGAAGTTGCGCGTCGTATCTGAGAAGTAGCCGTCGAACCGGCCGCCGAAGTCGACGACGACCGGATCACCGGCCTCGATCACCCGATCGCCGGACTCATGATGAGGTGATGCGCCGTTGGGCCCCGAGGCGACGATGCCGAACGCGGCCACCTGGTGCCCCTCCTCCACCGTCATCTCCGCGATGAGGCGTGCCATCTCACGCTCGGTGCGGCCGGCGAACCGCATCCCGGCCAGGCGGGCTACCACCCTGTCGGCCGCCCGGCCGGCGCTCCGCAAGGCGGCGACCTCTGCCGCGTCCTTGCGCATCCGCAGCTCCCGGGTGACGTCCGAGGCCCTTCCCAGCGCCAGCGAGGGAAGTTGCTCCTGCAGGCCGAGGGCGAACGTCGTCCATGTGTGATCACCGATCAAGCCGCGCCGCCAGTCGGATGCCGCCCCGGCCACGAGCCGCACCGGATCCTCCAGTTCCGACCATGGACGGATGTCGAAGAGATCGCCGTGGCTTTCGACGCGGGGTGCCTCTAGTTCGGGAACGAACAGGGTCCCTCGGCCGCCGGTCGGAAACACGAGCATCGTCAACCGCTCGGTTTGCATCGCCTCATACCCGGTGAAGTACGGGAGGTCGGCCCCGACCGACAGCAAGAGACCATCGAGATGCCGTGCTGCCAGCATCTCCCCCGCCCGCTCCAGCCGGGCGGCGAACGGACTCATTGGGTCACTGCCATCGGGCGAACCACCGCCGCGGCATCCTTGGCGTGATAGCTGGACCGGACCAGCGGCCCGGATTCGACGTGACGGATTCCGAGTTTCTCCCCAAAATCCTTGTACTCGGCGAACTCGTCCGGATGGACGTAGCGGTGAATCGGGCGGTGTTTGGCGGTCGGCCGCAGGTATTGCCCGATAGTCACGATCTCCACACCCACGGCCCGCAAGTCGGCGAGCGCCCCGAGGACCTCCTCCCTCGTCTCACCCATTCCGACGATGAGCCCCGACTTCACCGCGCCTTCGGGGTGCATCGACCCGGCGCGCCACAACAGCGTCAGGGAACGTCCGTAGCTGGCGGCCGTTCGAATGTCTCGCTGGAGACGGAGGACGGTTTCCGTGTTGTGGTTCAGAACCTCGGGCCGCTCGGCCATCACCGTTCCGAGATCCTCCGCGTCTCCTTTGAAATCTCCGACCAGGACTTCGATGGAGGTCGCCGGACTCAGGAGTCGCGATTGGCGGATGGTCTCAGCCCAGATCGCCGCTCCCCCATCGGCCAGATCGTCACGATCCACGGCGGTGATGACGGCGTGCTCGAGATCCATGTCCCGGATCGCCGCAGCCGCCCGAAACGGTTCCATCACGTCGAGTTCGCTCGGCTTGCCGGTCAGGACGTTGCAGAAACTGCAGGCCCGGGTACACGTGTCCCCGAGGATCATCAGCGTGGCGGTTCCCGACTCCCAGCACTCGAAGATGTTCGGGCAGCCGGCCTCCTCACAAACGGTGTGCAGGTCGAGGCCGCGCATCAGCTTCTTCACATCCCTGTACTCCGCCCCGAGGTTGGCTTTGATCTTCATCCAGCTCGGACGCTCCGGTTCACCGGGCAGGAGTCCCCCTTTGCGGGTGATCGGGACTTCGTCACGCCGGGCGGGCGAGAATGTGCCCTCCTCCACGAGGCGGTCGACCTCGAACCGGCGGGGCTTGCCCTGGGTCCGGGTGAAAGCGCCAAGCTGAACTTCCGGATCGGAATATCCGAACTCTGAGGCGAAGTGAGGGATCAGCCGCTCGATGACCTCCTCCAGGGATGTGGTGCGGCCCAACAGCTCGGTCATCGAGGTGACCGGGCGGTCGGTGATCCCACAGGGGTTCATATGAGCGAAATAGGTCATGTCGGGGTCGACATTGAGGGCGAACCCATGCATGGTCACACCCCTGGCGACCCGTACCCCTATGGCCGCGATCTTGCCCTTCGCCGTCCAGACGCCGGTGAAGCCGTCTTCGGCCCACGCGTCGATGTCGAACTCGGCGAGCGTGTCGATCAACGCCTGTTGCATCCGACCGACGTAGGCGGTGATCTTCTTCGGATCCTCGAGCCGGATGATCGGATAGCCGACGAGCTGCCCCGGCCCGTGGTAGGTGATGTCGCCGCCCCGGTCGATGTCGAAGCGTTCGGCGTTGAGGCCGCGCAAACGTTCCGCCGGGACGAGGAGGTTGCCTGCGTCTCCGTGCCGGCCGATCGTGTAGACGTGCGGATGCTCGAGGAGCAGCAGGTAGTCCCAGGTGGACCGACCGGATGTGCGGCCTTCCCACAATGCCTTCTGGAGGTCCCAAGCCTCGGCATAGGGCAGCTTCCCGAGCCACCGGACGCGCAGGGTCGAAACTCGCGGCTCGCGATTCGCGATTCGCGACTCGTTCACGCCAGTTCTTGCTCCCAATCCCACATCTCCAGATTCTCCTTGATGCGACGCAGGAAGAGAACGGCCGTCGACCCGTCGAAGGCGCGGTGATCCCAGGTCAGCCCGAGATAGCCGATGTGGCGGATCGCAATCACGTCCGCACCGTCCGGAGTGGTTACGACGACGGGTCGCTTGACAACGGTGTCGGTCGAGAGGATTCCCGTGTTCGGAACGTTGATGATGGGCGCCGACATGAACGACCCGAAAGGTCCGGGGTTCGTGATCGTGAAGGTGGAGCCGCTGATGTCGTCCAGGCCGAGCTGACCGGCGCGACCCCGCATGGCGATGTCACGGATCCTCCTCGCCAGGCCGACCATCCGCAGCCCGTCGGAATCGCGGATGGAGGCCACCAGCAGGCCCTTCTGGTCCATGTCGACCGCAATGCCGAGGTTGATCGTGCGATGGAAGACTGCTTTCTTCTGCTCCAGGTAGAACGAACTGTTCACGACCGGGAAGGCCTTGAGCGCATCGATGGTGGCGCGGGCGATGAAGGGCAGATACGTCAGCGAAAAGCCTTCGGTCTCCTTGAACGCGGCTTTGTGTGCCTGCCGGACGCGTTCCACCCGGGTGTAATCCACCTCAACCGACGTCCACACGTGGGCCGCCGTTTGCTTGGCCTGGATCATGTTCTCACCGATGCGCGACCTGAGCCGGTCGAGATCGCGTACCTCGTCCCCGTCGAGAAGAGGGATTTCCGCTGCTGCCGCCGGAGCGACCGGGGCTGCAGGAGCCGGTGCCGCGGCAGGGGCCGCAGGTACCGGTGCGGCCTCCACCCGGGCCGCCGGTGCCGGAGCGACACCTTTCTCGATCAGAGCCTCGACGTCCTTGCGGGTGATCCGGCCGTCGCGCCCGGTACCGGCCACCGAGCTGAGGTCGAGATTGTGTTCACGGGCGAGCTTGCGGACGACCGGCGACAGGAAGAGGCCTTCCGTGGGGTCGACTGCCGGTGCCTGCTCGACGGTGGCCGCCGCAACGGGTTGCGGAGCCGGCGGCGGCTCGGCCACGGTCGCCGGCTGGGGTGCGGCAGGTGCCTGCTCGACGGCCGGGGCTTCCGGTGCTGAGGTCGGAACCTGTTCGCCGGACTGACCGATCACGACCAGGTCGGTACCCACAACGACGGTTTCACCTTCGGGAACGAGGATCTCGAGTATGACGCCGCCGACGGGCGACGGGATCTCAGTGTCGACCTTGTCGGTCGAGATCTCGACCAGCGCCTCGTCGACCGCGATCGTTTCACCGACCTTCTTGGGCCAGCTCAGGATGGTCCCCTCGGTGACCGTCTCTCCCAGCTGTGGCATGGAGACCGTGGTGGCCATACGCTATCTGTGTCCTCTCATCTCAGAATCTCTGCCGACAACGATACCGGCACCGCCGACATTCCGGCCCGCCGGGTGGTTCTCGCGCGACATTCGGTACCTATAGGGTAAGAAAGTCGCGCGAAAACCGTGAAAAGCGTCAGTGGAGGCTCCGCCCGGTCGAGGAGAGAAGGGTCTCTCCCACCGCCTCCGACAACGTCGGATGAGCGTGAATGAAGGCGGCCGCCTCTTCAGGAAGCGCCTCCCATCCGACTATGTACATCAACTCATGGATCAGTTCACCGGCCTGCGGGCCGACAACGGATGCACCGATGATCGGCCCATCCTTCTGAACTACCACCTTCACCAACCCCTGGTTTTGCCCGATGATCTGCGCCCGGCCGACTCCCATGAAACTATGGGAATGGGTTTCGACCTCATACCCCTGAGCCACGGCGGCGGCCTCCGTGAGACCTACTTCGGCCATCTCCGGATGCGTGTAGACCACCAGCGGAATGGCTCGATAGTCGGGGCCCGCCGCCCGCCCGGTGGCGATGTGGGTTACCGCGGCTATACCCTCGGCGAACCCGGCGTGGGCCAGCTGAGGAGTCCCCGCCAGCAAATCCCCGACGGCGTAGACGCCCGGCTCGGCCGTCACCATTGTGGTCAAATCGGCCACGATGTAGCCGCGATCGGTCTCAGCGCGGACCGTCTCCAAGCCGATGGCGTCCGTCACGGGCGCCCGACCGACGGCGACCAGAACGACGTCGACATCCGCAGAGTCCTCTCCAAACGGAACGGTCACGCCCCCGTCGCTAACGACCGGGTCGCCGACGGTCACGCCCGTGTGGATCTTCACCCCGCGCCGTTTGAGGTGCTTCTGAAGCTCCCGGGCCGCCTTGGCATCCGCTCCGGGCACGATTTGATCCATGAGTTCGAACAGGGTCACGTCACTGCCCAGATCCACGAGCAGGCTGGCGAACTCGCAGCCGATGGCTCCCGCACCGATAATCGCTACACGTTGAGGCCGGGCCTCCCAATCGAGGGCATGGTCGGAGCTCACGATCCGGACACCGTCGAATTCGTATCCCGGAATGCTGCGCGGCACGGACCCGGTCGCGACTATCACGTTCTTGGTTTCCAGAACCTGCTCACCGTCGTTCACAACCACGCGGCCGGCGCCGTCGAGTCGCCCGTGCCCGTTGATCACTTCGACCTTGCGCTGTTTGAGGAGTCCGGACAGACCTTTGACGAGACCATCAACGATCTTCTGTTTGCGCGCCAGCGCCGTACCCCAGTCGAACGACGGGGCACTCGACTGGACGCCGAACTCGCCGGCCCCGGCCACGGTTGTGAAGACCTCGGCAGATTGGAGCCATGCCTTGGCGGGAATGCAGCCCCGCAACAGGCAGGTTCCGCCAACCTCGTCCTTTTCCACGAGCGCAGTCTTGAGGCCGTAGTTGTGTGCATAAAGAGCGGCGGCATAGCCGGCCGGGCCACCGCCAACGATCACAACGTCGTACACGAATCCTCCGGGAAGTCGATCAGTGGCCCGAGAATAGCCCCACAAGGGAAATCCGCCCACGGTGCGATAGCCTGACGGCCAAATGCAGACCCGCTACCTCCTCATCGCCTCGATAGTCACGGCGCTGATCATCCTCATTGCCTCGGCGGTGTGGCTGGTGGTGGTCGTCTCGTGAAGATGCCCTGGTTTCTCGGCAATACTGATGTTCTCCACGCGCAACAGCATTGCTGAGAAACGCAGTCCGGATTCTGAGCAATACTGATGTTCTCCACGCGCAACAGCATTGCTGAGAAAACTCAGGAGGAAACTCGATGATCACCAAGACCGTTCGACTAACCGGGGGCTCCCCCAACTCGATCGAGGACGCCGTCAACGGCGTGCTTGGCCGCGCCGCCGAAACGCTGTCCGACATCCAGTCGTTCCGGGTCGTCGAAGTCGGCGGCACGGTGGACTCGTCGGGCGCTCCGAG